>NZ_JBQSVP010000184.1:0-4654 GCF_052376345.1 Psychrobacter sp. AOP5-GZ1-6
ACTCGCTTCCGATGATGCCTGATACTATTCCGCTGTTTAGTAATAAACTCGATGTTTATGATTTGTTTGTGAATGCAAATTTTGATGAGGTTGATTACGTAGCAATGTTAGGTGATGGTCAGATAGTTGAAGGAACGTTAGATGAACATGGACGGACTGGTCGGTTGATGTCAATGGAGTCTCAAGAAGTTGAGGTATTAGTAGGATACTTAGATAACTGGAGTGTAGAATTTGATACAGAACATGAAGAGCCTGAGACTATTGATGAAGTAGAGTTCGAATACTCAGACGCAGAATGTGCTTGTAATGCGCCCGCAGAAGATATCGCTTTTTTAGAGGATGAAGAATAATGTCAAATAGTCAAAAAAAGCTTACTGCATGGTTTGTATTGCTTGATGCGCAAAGCAAAGTTCTGAAAAATATTGAATACAAGGTCACAGCAGTTAACAGTAATGAGGAAGAGGAACACGTCGTTAAAGGTAAAACTAATAGTAAAGGGGCAACTTATGAGTTTGTTAAACCTATCCATACTAAGCTTTGTCTTTATGTAAAAATAGGAACTAAAGACTTTAAAAAAGCTGGAAATATATCGTTACCACCAGTTAAAGAAAATAGACTTAAAATTAAGGCTAAAATCAGTGCAGTTTTAATTGACTCAAAACTAAAAAAACATGGCAACGAAGCAGGTAGTATCAAGCGTAAAGATTACAAAGTAGTTACAGGTGATACCTTAGAAAGTATTGCTAAAAAACATAACACGGACATTGCAACATTAAAGCGTTTGAATCCAAAAATAAAAAGTATTCATAAGATATTCGCAGGTCATTGGTTAAAAGTCCCAGTTCAAATCGGTGATGTCGGCAAAGAAACGGAAGATAAGCCTTCTCCATCAGTTTCGACGAAGCCGCCTGCTACAAAAACTAAGGGTAGTGAACCTGTAGATTCAGAGCAACCCTGGTACGATAAAGCTTGGGATAGTGTTAAAGATATTCATGATGAAGCAGACGCTATGATTGATAGAGCAGAAGAAGCTATCAAGGATGGGCAGCAAAAAATAATAAAAGGAACACTTGAGGCGATGGAAAGTGTCACTGATGCAAGTGAGAAGTTATATGACACATTATTTGGTGATAAGGAGGATACTACACCATCTAATACCAATCCTACCCAAAATAAGGGTAAAGTTGATGAACCCAAATTAGATGTGAAGAAAGAAACCGGTAATAATCAAAAGGGGAACCCTGTCGAACAAATTACCTATGACAGTGATACGACTGTTTATCATATTTATTTTGATGGACGTATAGAACGTCAGCACCCCAAAGCAGAAAAATATGCTGCATTCGTTTATTACGATGAAGGTGGCAGTAAACACTATTTAGGGAAAACTAAATATATTAAAACGCCACGTTACGGTGGAGGAAAAGATGTATATTTAGTTAATATTGGTGGAGATAGTGAAAGTAGTAAATATGATGGCAGTCAGATTGATGACAATAATATATCATCAGTTGAAAAAGAGAAAAGATTGTCAAAATATAGAAAAGGCAAAGTCAGCTATAATATATTTATGAATTCTAAAGAGTATCAACGCTATTATTTGTCTGGGGTTGCGATGGCTACATTTTTAGGAGCGCTATGTAAATTAGGATATGATGATATCTCTTTTAACGGAGCTAGTAAAATTGACGGAAGCCCTGGCCCTAGTAGTAGTCATACTAATGGTAAATGCATTGATATAAGATATCTTAGAAAAGACAAAAAAGCTTTAGAGATGATATTAGACGATCATAATTATGATTCTCAATATGATCATGAGAGAAACATAAGACTTGTTAATACTATGCATGAGTTTGGTTGGGGCAAAAGAAAAAGACCTGACAATTCAATAGTAAAAATGCTTAGTGTATATTTTACTAATCCTAAAGCAGGTATAAATAAGAGTTATATTTTGCCACATTGTGGACCTTATCGAGGGCATGATAATCATCTCCATCTTCAAGGATTAGTAGCAGATATTAAAGATATTGATGTTATTCATAAAGAACCTGAAAACGAGAATGTTCAACCTACAGATGACTGTACAAAGAAATTTCATAGAGTATCTAAAATTATTCTTCGTCACGAAGGTGGTTATGTTGATGATCCGACTGATAAAGGCGGTAAAACAAATATGGGTATTGCGTGGAAAACATGGTTGACATATGCTAAATCTGATTTAGGTCTTGAGCCAACTAAAAATAACTTAAAAAATATAACATCTGAACAAGCTGAGATCATTTATCGTAAAAGGTATTGGGAGCCTAAAGGTTTTTGTAAAGTTGAAAACGACAAGGTTGGTTTAATGATATATGATTGGTCAATTACTTCGGGTGGGGCTGGAAAAGAGGTTCAAAAATTACTTACTAACGAATTCAAGCAAGACGTTGGTATTATTGATGGCGCTATCGGATCCAAAACTATACAAGCCGTAAACAATGTTGAGAATCAAAAACTATTACTAGAGAGAATAGCGGCTATTCGAAGAGAATATTACCATATGCTTGTAAGACAGAGACCTAAAAATAGTAAATATATTAAAGGTTGGCTCAATAGAGTTGAAAGTTGTTTGAATGCTAATATTTGAAACTTAGTCCACAGTATTTTACACAATTAGATTAATTTGTGACAAAGAGTATAAGGAATCAACTATGACTGTTTTTAAAAAATTGATTGTATTATCATTTTTAATATTACTTCAATCCAGTTGTAGTTCAGAAACGGTCAATCATCAACAAAATAATATCTTAACTACCTCTAATCAGTCAGACAGTCGCAACTACTCACAGTATCTCGGTAAATGGAGCGTCGATACTTACGACTCTAATCAGGAACCTATCTCGTCTTTATCTGTAGATATAGATGACTTATCTACATCCAATATTGAAGGTAAATATTGCTATATTAGTAGGTATGGTAAGAAAATTGACTGTCTTAACGATTTTCAAGGCTTTGCTATAGGTGATAATCAATATTTAATAACATTTGATAGTTCATTCGATAACATACAAGGCAAAGCAATTTTAACTTTAGAAGAAAAAAAAGTAATTTGGATGCTTAAAGAGTTTCCTGCTGACTTAGGTGTTTCTGCTCGTAAACATGCAATATTACTTAAAGATAAAAATCAACAAATATCCAAAATAAATGCAGATTCAGAATTACATGCTATAGAATATATTATAAATGTAGAAAGAGCTTTTATATATAAGCAGCCTAATATTAATTCTAAGACTTCATCATATTTTATAGCAGGTGATGAGATTGAGGTACTATCTACTAAAGATGATTGGGTAGAGACTTCTTATCTAAAGGGTTCAAAGACAGGTTGGTTACGTCTTAAAGATCTCGAAGAAAAAAAATATTCCAACTCAACGCCCAAAGAATTGACTAGTAGTAAAATAAAGAATGCATCAGAAAGTATTCAGCTGGTTAAATCTAATCAAAAAAAATATGTTTTAAACAAAGATGGTATTAGTAATATTTCTCTAGGACAAAAGTTTAAACCGAATGAATTTACTAAATTCGAGAGTCAGTTAGAAGGTGTTGATAACTGTTTCCTCGCAAACTCTAATCTGTATCCAGATCATCAATACTCACTATCTTTTCAGTTTTTTGGTGATCTGTTAACTGGTGTCAGTGTCTCTAAAGGTGGTACTACCAATTTTGATAGTTTTACATCATATATGGGTGTCAAAATTGGAGATACTGTTGAAACGGTAATGAAGCTACACAACAAGCAGCCTGACGAAACATTGGATAGTCCACATACTGATGATCCTATTTTTATATATTGGACTGATAGTTCTAAAAAGATAGGCATGCGCTATGATACTGTAAATGGAGAAGTATCAAGCATGAGCCTTAACTATAGTGGATTCAGTTTAAAAGAGATACAAGGCAACCGAGTGCAGATGTATATGTGATACTTCAAGCGAGGTTAACGCTGTAGCTCTTTTATAAAGGATTGACTATATAATCCATATATTCGTTATTTTGAAGGCTGTGGTTAATGGGTAAGTTTTAATTATTAGAAAGTTAAGAGGATATATATGCTTATAAGATTATTAATATTACCTATCTTGCTAACCTTATTTTTAGCATCTTGTGCTGAAAAAATAAACAATAATGATTCAGGTGACCTCAAAGCCACAGAAGTGCAAAGTAATTTCAAGAAAAGTAGTGATGTAGAACCTATTAGAACCAATACTGTCAGCGATAAAATTATTACAGCGAGTGGTACTAAAAACTTTACTCTACTCGATACTATTGAAGATATTGAATCTAAATTAGGTATGTCTTTAAATTTAGAGCACACTATCAATGAGTGCTCTATGGATAGTAGCAACTCAGAATTTCAATTGCTGTTTTTGCGTGACACTCTAATCTCAGTTGAATTTTTCGATTCTAGCTACCAAACCAGTAAAGGCTTTAAGGTAAACGATAACATCTCTAAACTCTTGAGTACCCATCCAGAAGTCGAGTATCACGAATATACAAGCAATATGGGTGATGAAAGCTACTATATGACAAATAGATATTATACGACTCGACCCAATGCTCAAGGTAATACATTGACTTTTAATGTTTCAGACAGATATCCTGATACTATTACAGA
>NZ_JBQSVP010000185.1:0-4638 GCF_052376345.1 Psychrobacter sp. AOP5-GZ1-6
AAATATCTAGAGCCAGGCACTCATGTTATTTACTACAAGGGAAGCCTTAAAAATAAATCTTTCTCGAAAGATAGACTATCTAATGCTCCTCACTATTTCGCTATCGCTAAAATCGGTAGAACCTACCCAGACAAAGAAAGTAGTAAAAATGACTTTTTTGCTACCATTACTGACTTTATACCCTTTGAAGAAGCAGTTTTAGCAAAGAGCGACTCCGATTACCTAGAAACAATTCCCGATTCGAGAAAATCTAATTATTGGCGCGATGGGGTACGAGCTATCGATGAAGAAACTTATCATCTTATTAGCTCTAAAGCCACTCCTAACAAAGTTTCAGAGCAAAAGACGGCTTATATCTCAGACAAAACTGGAGGAGATTTTCAGGATTCACTTGAATCTTTCAGTGAAGGCGAAAAATCAAAACGCTATGTGACTAAATACGAAAGAAATCCTAAATACAGAAAGCAAGCGATTGCCATTCACGGTAACTCTTGTGCTGCTTGCGGATTTAACTTTGGAAATTTTTATGGGGAATATGCTGAAGGATTTATTCATGTTCATCATATAATTCCTGTATCAGAATTTGATACACCTAAAGACATAGATCCCGAAACTGATTTAATTCCTCTATGCGCGAATTGCCACTCTGTCGTTCATAGAAAAAAAGATAAGACTTTATCGATTCTTGAAATAAAAAACCTAATAGCGGATAACTCTCTTTAAATATTATAGCTGTGCTTGAAACTTTGCATTATTGATAAATACTATACGAGTATAACTATCAACTTGCCGAAAAACATTTAATCATGAAGGCTTATCTTCAACGAACATCTTTATTTTCATTCCATATATCTTAATAGACACAATTAATAAACTTATCTTAAATTTAGAATACAGAACCGCTCTACTCATTGTCTTTGCACACTGCTAATGTCTATATCGTTAATTAAAAATCATCAGTCAAAGCCCCATATAGGCTTACTGATATCTATTTATAATATTGGAGAAAATATCGATGACAACACTAAATAATAAAGTCGCGATTGTAACCGGTTCATCAAAAGGCATCGGCGCACAGATAGCCATATTACTAGCAGAATCAGGGGCCAAAACCGTTATTAACTATGCAAACGATGACGCCGCAGCCAATGATATCGTCAGCCAGATTAAATCAGCAGGCGGTGAAGCCATCGCTGTGCAAGCAGATGTCAGTGACTCTCAGCAAGTCGCTACGCTGTTTGACACCACCGTCAGTGAATTTGGCAAACCAGATATTTTGGTCAATAGCGCAGGTATGATGATTAATAAACCTATCGCAGAGACCACCGACGAAGACTTTGATCGTACCTTTGCCGTTAACGTCAAAGGCACGTTTAACACATTGCGTGAGGCAGCAGCCAAACTTAATAACGGTGGTCGTGTCGTGAACCTCTCAAGCACGACCACTCGCATGATGTTGCCCACTTATGGCACTTATTGTGCGACCAAAGGCGCAGTCGAGCAGCTGACCCGAGTCTTTGCCAAAGAGATTGGCGAGCGAGGAATCACTGTCAACGCTGTGTCACCCGGTCCAACAGATACCGAGCTATTCAATCAAGGAAAATCAGACGAAACCATCGAAAAGCTCGCCAACATGTCAGCGTTCAACCGTATTGGTGAACCAGTTGACATCGCCCGTGTCGTAGCGTTTTTGGTGAGTGAGGAAGCAGCTTGGGTGACTGGGCAAAATATCGGTGCTAACGGCGGCGTAGCTTAACCAATCGCTGCTATAAAGCTGAGCCTCACATCACACCACCACACCACCACACCACCACACCACCAGCATCACATCACCAAATAAGAAGCCTGTCTTAATGACGGGCTTTTTTTATCTATTTAGCTGATAAATCACCTTTCCGATAAGGTGATGCGCCTCTATCCAGCCCATCGCTGCTTCGCTAGTGCTGGCAATATAATTGTCGCCTTTTAGACGCAGGCGCGTGATGTGGTGCTTTTGTGGACGCCTGTCTGTGCTTTTGGATGCCAGACTGTACTCTAGCTGAGTTATTCGCTTGATAATATGACCATATTTTGGATGGTTTACGGCGACAATATCGCCCACCTTTAATGTCAACTTATCAGCTAATAAACGCTTTACAGATAGACGAGACAGATATTTATTTGAATCAGTCAATACAGCAGAGGATGGTGTTAAATAACCATGCCGACACAGCAATACAAAAGCACCCGACTCAAGAGTCGGGTGCATACTGTTGCCAATGACTTTCATGACTTTAAATTTCATTTAATCGTATTCTGAGCTGCTATTAAGAATACACCTTAGCTTAGCCTAGTTTAGGATAAACGGTTTCTACTTTTGGCTCGTACGGGCAAACGGCACGGTAGGTTTCTACGCCTTTTGAATCCCAAAACGTTGCGGCAAACTCATTCACCAAATCAACCAGTTTTTGAGCATTTTCCACATCGATATGCTGTTTGGCAGCAGAACCAGCTAGCATGATGTCATGCGCTAGTGTATGGATATTTGGGTATTTTTCTAGCAATGCACCCTTAAAGTAATCACCCCAAATAATACGTACTTCATGCTTAACAGACTCAGCATGCTTTTCTTTGTCAGCGACCAAACGTACTAGCTTGGCTTGATCTGCACGGCTGTCGGTTAACGCCTCAATTTGGTGGCAATAACGCAGTACACTTAACGCAAAAATTTGAGCAGGCGTACTGTCATAAATACCACAAGGGATATCACAGTGAGCAGAGACTTGGGCAAATGGTCGAGCACTATCTAGTTTTGTGAGAAGAGTATGGAGCATAATAAACTTCCTTATTATTTTGTTATTGTAAGAACTGGCTTATTTCCCGTTTTTTTTACTAAATTGACGGTAGGCAATAAACACAGCAAACGCAACGGCAGCAGCAATAGCACCATAAAACAGCACATGTACAAGCATGGACTCATTAGCCCCATGATCGTGTCCTGGATGAGCCATCGCGCTGGTACTCATAAATAGTAAAGACAAAACGGCCATCATAGGCGCTAAAACAGTTTGACTGATATTTTGTTTATTCATAATTTTATCCATAAAATTGAGGATGAGATAAGGAAAGTAAGTTTGCGACGTTAAACACTATGAATCTCAATACTATAAAGCCAAGCTCAGTGGCTCTTTATACGTGCCTTATAGATTTCGTCTTTCATAGATCAATTCTTTGACTGACAATAGCGTAAAACAGCCTATTTGTAAATGATTATCATTTATATAATAAGCTGTTTTTATAGGTGAAAGCCTTATTCATAAAGCACTCATCCCTCTTAACACAAAATTTTGGCACAAAAAAAGGACACCTCCCGGTATCCTTTTTCATACTTATAAAGCTAAGATAGCTTAATCATTGCATCGCTATTTACGACTCAACGCCAGCATCTTGACCTTTATATTTTGCGTTAGCATAGTCCCAGTTCACTAGTTTGTCTAGGAACGTATCTACATAGTCAGGACGACGGTTACGGTAATCAACATAGTATGCATGTTCCCATACATCACAGGTCAATACAGCAACTTGACCATTCGCTAATGGTGTACCAGCGTTACCAGTCTTAGCGATTGATAGTTTGCCACCGACTTTGTCAGCGACTAGCCATGCCCAACCTGAACCGAACTGAGTCAATGCTGCATTTTTGAACTCTTCACGGAATTTGTCATAGCTACCGAAATCTTCTTCGATTTTAGCTTTTAGATCACCAGTAGGTTCACCGCCACCATTGGTTGGCGTCATGCAATTCCAATAAAATGTGTGGTTCCATACTTGGGCTGCTTGATTAAACATCCCTTGCTTGCTGTCATCTTCAGCAGTCGCTAAGATGATTTCTGGTAGCGTTTTGCCTTCTAGACCAGAACCTGGTAACAAAGCATTAAGCTTGGTCACGTATGCATTGTGATGCTTATCATGGTGAAATTCTAACGTCTCAGCACTGATATGTGGCTCTAGTGCGTCTTTTGCGTATGGTAGTTCTGGTAAAGTGATATGTGACATATTATTGTATCTCCTGGCTGGTTTAGCCCTCTGATCACTCAGAATAAGCATATGCTTACTGATATATGCTAGAGGCTAAAGTGGCTTGTTTTTATTAAAAATCCTAAAATTGTACTCAACTAGAATACTACTTAATCATTCCCTTAAAGTAAACCTGTCGAAATAAGCGAACGACCAATCTTTATATTATAACTGCAAGTCTTGTTTGTATCATCAAACTTGCATCTTTATAATCACACGCTCTAAACGTGTTGCAAATATTCCAACCTAGGGCGTAGTCTCATCTTAAAAATGGTGATAAAAATGAGATAAATTGCAGCCAAACGAGAAAAGTAGTACAGATAATATCAAGATATCAGCAGGCTACTTGACACTGTTTAGCAAAAATTTAGCTGTTTTTAGCCCATTTAAAGTGTAATGTCCGGATTGAGGACATGCTCTACAAAACTGGTTGATGAATTTAATGAACCGTCAAAAACCATGATTACTAACTTTTGCCATGAAGTATAGCAAAATGAAGATACAAACTCAGTTACTGAATGTTATATCACATCAATAATTACCAATGATAATAATAAATAAAACCAATCAATATCTAATTTT
>NZ_JBQSVP010000186.1:0-4605 GCF_052376345.1 Psychrobacter sp. AOP5-GZ1-6
TTTAATAAAAACGTTTTTGGTCAAAGCCATTAACATTCATTAGTAAGTATTACTTACGCAATGCTAATTCTTCTGAAATCAAATTAACATCTCAAAAAAGTTTATCAATATACCTTTACGCTGTTTTTGTAGCGGCGGTGTAAGTTCTGTCTTACTTTTAAGAGTCATGTTTGACTTTAGTTTATCCAAGCAAAGCTTTGTGTAAACTTTGAGTGCATAGTTATTCATTTCTGCCTACCTACCTTATGCAATAGACTTTAACTCATTAAAAAACAGACAATTTGTCAATGACCTTAGCAGAGTCAGCACTATCCCTCGTGCTGTGCGATTTTCAT
The DNA here is from genome assembly GCF_052376345.1 of Psychrobacter sp. AOP5-GZ1-6. NCBI lineage: Bacteria > Pseudomonadati > Pseudomonadota > Gammaproteobacteria > Moraxellales > Moraxellaceae > Psychrobacter > Psychrobacter sp. AOP5-GZ1-6. Next base: position 336 of record NZ_JBQSVP010000186.1, read on the forward strand.
GTTAAAATAATACGACTTTTCCACGCTATTTAGCTGATAAGAATTTTCACTCCGTTTGTTATTCCTTTCTTTTATAACATTGATGATATAAGCAGCGCTCCTATGACCCAAGCAACTGACTCACAAACCGATGCAACTTCTAGCCCATCACAATCTGCCGATGACTTTGTCCTGACGCCACCTGCCGTATTTCCTTATAAAGAGCAACAAATAACGGCACGGACACGTATCACCGAGCAAATGGCGTCGCGCATTTTGATGCTAGATGGAGCGATGGGTACACAGATTCAGACCTATAAACTAGAAGAAGCTGATTATCGTGGTGAGCGTTTTGCAGATATTAGCCAAGACGTACGCGGTAATAACGACCTGCTGGTGCTCTCACAACCACAGATGATTAAAGAGATTCATGATGATCATCTTGGTGCTGGTGCAGATATCATTGAAACCAATAGCTTTAATGGTACGCGCCTGTCGATGGCCGATTACGATATGCAGTATCTGGTGCCTGAGCTAAACAAAGAAGCGGCCAGACTGGCACGCGAGGCCGCCGATGCCTTTACTGCAAAAACACCAGACAAGCCGCGTTTTGTCGCGGGTGTGGTTGGCCCCACTTCACGTACCTGCTCGATATCACCGGATGTCAATGATCCTGCGTTTCGTAACATTACCTTTGATGAGCTAGTACTTAACTACCGTGAAGCGACATTGGCTCTAATTGAAGGTGGTGTCGACCTTATTCTAATCGAGACCATCTTTGATACGCTCAATGCCAAAGCAGCGATATTTGCGATCACTGGCGTGTTTGATGATATTGGATTTGAGCTTCCGATTATGATATCGGGTACGATTACTGATGCCTCAGGTCGCACGCTATCAGGACAAACGGCTGAAGCATTTTATAACTCGGTTCGCCATGCCAAACCTTTATCAGTCGGCTTCAACTGTGCGCTTGGTGCCGATGCGCTGCGACCACATATCCAAACGTTGTCCAATATCGCTGATACTTATGTTTCAGCGCATCCAAACGCTGGTCTGCCCAATGAGTTTGGTGAGTATGATGAAACGGCTGAAGAAACAGCAGCATTGCTAGAAGGCTTTGCCAAAGCAGGCATCTTAAATATCGTCGGCGGCTGCTGTGGTACCACACCTGAGCATATCCGCCAAATCGCAAACATGGTAAAAAACTATGCGCCGCGCGTGATTCCTGAAATCGCACCTGCCTGCCGCTTGTCTGGACTTGAGCCATTTACCATCGATACTGACAGCTTGTTTGTTAATGTCGGTGAACGTACCAACGTGACAGGTTCTAAAAAATTCTTACGTTTGATTAAAACCGAAGCCTACACCGAGGCACTTGATGTCGCCCGTGACCAAGTAGAAGGCGGCGCACAAATCGTCGACATCAATATGGATGAGGGTATGCTCGACTCCAAGCAGGCGATGATTCACTTTGTCAATCTCGTATCAGGTGAGCCAGATATCAGCCGTGTACCGCTGATGATCGACTCCTCTAAATGGGACATCATCGAAGAAGGGCTAAAGCGCACGCAGGGTAAATCTGTCGTCAACTCTATCTCGCTCAAAGAAGGTCACGCTGAGTTCGTCGAAAAAGCCAAGCTGTGTATGCGTTACGGTGCCGCCATTATCGTCATGGCCTTTGACAAAGACGGTCAGGCCGATACTTACGAGCGCAAAACTGAAATCTGCCAGCGCAGCTATGATGTGCTGGTCAACGAAGTTGGCTTCCCATCTGAAGATATTATTTTTGACCCTAATATCTTTGCCGTCGCAACCGGCATCACCGAGCACAATAACTACGGTGCCGACTTTATTAATGCGACCAAATGGATCACTGAAAATCTGCCTAATGCCATGGTATCGGGCGGTGTGTCTAACGTATCGTTTAGTTTCCGTGGTAACCCAATCCGTGAAGCCATCAACTCGGTATTCTTATTTCACGCGATCAAAAACGGCCTGACCATGGGTATCGTCAACCCAGCCATGCTTGAGGTATATGATGATATTCCAAAGGAAGCGCGTGACGCTATCGAAGATGTCATGCTCAATCGCAATCAAGGCGAAAGTGGTCAAGATGCCACCGAGCGACTGATGGGCGCTGCTGAAAACTATCATAATGGCGGTAAGAAAAAAGACAGTACGGTCGATATGAGCTGGCGTGAAGGTACGGTAGAAGAGCGCATCGCTCATGCTCTAGTCAAAGGCATTACTACCTTTATCGAAGCGGACACCAAAGAAGCATGGGAGAAATACCCCAAGCCGCTAGAAGTCATCGAAGGCCCATTGATGGACGGTATGAATATCGTCGGTGACTTATTTGGTGCGGGTAAAATGTTCCTACCGCAAGTGGTCAAGTCTGCCCGCGTAATGAAGCAGTCAGTCGCTTGGCTGAACCCGTATATCGAAGCCGAAAAGGTCGAAGGCGAGGTCAAAGGTAAAATCCTGATGGCGACCGTCAAAGGCGACGTGCATGATATCGGTAAAAACATCGTCGGCGTGGTACTCGGCTGTAATGGCTACGACATCATTGACCTCAGCGTGATGGTACCCTGTGAGACCATCCTCGATACCGCGATCAAAGAAAAAGTCGATATCATCGGTCTGTCTGGTTTGATTACCCCAAGTCTCGATGAGATGGTCTATGTGGCCAAGCAAATGCAAGAGCGCGGCATGACCTTACCGCTTATGATTGGCGGTGCGACCACCTCTAAAGCGCATACCGCGGTTAAGGTGGAGCCGCAATATCAAAACGATGGCGTCATCTATGTCACAGACGCCTCGCGCTCAGTCGGTGTGGTGACCAAGCTGCTCTCAAAAGAACATCGTCAAGCGCTGATCGATGAGACCCGCGAAGAGTACGCCAAGGTACGCGAACGTCTGGCCAAGCGTAAACCAAAAGCGGCTAAAGTATCGTATGCTGAGTCAATTAAAATGGGCTTTAAAGGTGACTGGGACAATTATGTGCCACCAGTGCCAAACAAATTGGGCCAAGTGATATTGGATGACTACCCCATCACTAATTTGCTGCCGTATATCGACTGGACGCCATTTTTTATCTCTTGGGGACTGGCAGGTAAATATCCAAAAATCTTGCAAGATGATGTGGTCGGCGAAGCGGCTCGTGACCTGTTTAATAATGCCAATGAGCTGATGCAAAAGATGATTGAGGAAAAATCAATCGTCGCTAAAGGGGTGTTTAAACTCATGCCCGCTCGCCGTACGGGTGCGGACACCGTGACGGTCTATGACAATGCGCCTGATGATGGTGGCAGCCCAACCTATCAGTTCGAGCATTTACGTCAACAAAGCGATAAAGCCAGTGGCAAACCGAACTTTAGCTTGGCTGACTTTATCTCGCCATCAGAGACACATACCGATCACTTGGGCGGCTTTACTGTCTCTATCGTCGGTACAGAAGCACTCGCTGAGCAATACAAAGCGGCAGGCGATGACTATAATGCCATCATGGTACAGGCTCTGTCTGACCGTCTAGCCGAAGCATTCGCTGAGCATCTGCATGAGCTGGTACGTAAAGAGTACTGGGGCTATCAGCCGACTGAGTCACTCACCAACGATGAGATGATTAAAGAAAAATATGTCGGCATCCGCCCTGCGCCTGGTTACCCTGCTTGCCCTGAGCATACGGAAAAAGGCAAATTGTTTGATTGGCTCGGTACGGTAGATGCTATCGGCACGACTTTAACCGAAAGCTATGCGATGTGGCCTGCGTCGTCGGTCAGCGGATTCTATTACTCGCACCCTGATAGTGAGTACTTCAATGTCGGTAAGATCAGTCGTGATCAGTTAGAGAGTTATGCTGAGCGTAAAGGTTGGGATATGAATACTGCTGAGAAGTGGTTGAATCCGAATTTGTAGAAAATTAATAGTTGTTTTTTGGCTTATTCATTTAATATGAGTAAGCCATTTTTTATAGAGTTGTAATTTACTTTATATAAGTGATTTTATGGTTGCGATGTTATTTTGGAGTAAATTTCAAACTATGGGTATAGACATTATGATAAATCAATTTAATAGCTCTAAGAACTACTTATCTTTATTGACATAAACAATGTTTGTATTTGAGTTTTTTTCAGATTTTAGTACAAAAAGCATTAAACGGGGCATAGTCGCAATGGGTAATAATACGAATGCCATACCAACCTCTATCTTAGAACAGATTACAAGAGCTATAATAAATAACACCGTCAATACAGTTAATATATTTGCATAATGGGTTGTCTTTTTAGTT
>NZ_JBQSVP010000187.1:0-4593 GCF_052376345.1 Psychrobacter sp. AOP5-GZ1-6
AAATTTTCAATAAATTACGATAAGTAAAGTCGTTGTATCAATAGCAATGCCAGCTAAAATTAAACTTTAGCCAGCATTAGAATAAACAGCTCACTAAGCAAAACAGACTTGCCCCAGTACCACATTTTTACTTGCGCCAGTAACCGCAGGCAGGTTACCCGTTTCTCCCATTAAAGTTTGCTGAGCTAGCCATGCAAAAGCAACGGCTTCTACCCATGTAGGATCTAGGCCTAACTCGGCAGTCGTCGTCACCTTACATTGTGGTAAGTGAGCTTGCAACCGCGTCAACAAATAGGCATTGAGCGCGCCGCCACCGCAAATATATACAGCACTATCACGTTGTTCTACAAAAGGTTTGATTTGCATACTAGCAGTAATGGCGGTCAATTCAGTGAGCGTTGCTTGTATATCGGTGGCTGAGCAGCTTGTGCCAGTATCTTTTGACTCAAATGTACTCAGCTCATCTTGTAGCCATGCCAAATTAAAATCTTCACGCCCCGTACTTTTGGGATAAGGTTTTATAAAAAATGGATGTTCCAACAGTTGGTTAAGTAATGGCTCAATCACTTGTCCCGACTGCGCCCATGCACCATCTGCATCATAATCTTTACCAGTATGTAGTAATGACCATGCATCCAATAATAAATTGGCTGGCCCAGTATCGTAGCCAATAACTTGATCTTTTCCATTGGCAGGCAAAACGGTAATATTGGCAATACCGCCCAAGTTCAATAACACGCGTGTACTGTCATGCGTGACAAACAGTGCTTGATGAAATGCTGGTACCAATGGCGCACCTTGACCACCAACGGCCATATCACGACGACGAAAATCACTAACCACACTGATACCTGTACGCTCAGCGATGATATTGGCATCGACTAATTGCAATGTGAATCCCATCTGCGGACGATGGCGCACGGTCTGACCATGACAGCCAATGGCCAGTACGGCATCGGCATCTATATTTGATTGTTTTAGTAGCGTATTGACCACATCACTGGCAAACTCAGCATACTGTTTGCTTGCCCAACCAAACCAGTCCAGCTCGCTATTGGGCTCATCGTCAGTTGGCGTTAACTGACTCACACCTTTGGGCTGGCACAAAGCCAACAGAACCTCACGTAGGCGCTGCGGAAAATCCTGACTGTAGCTCGCTACCAGTTGCATGGGTGTCGTTGTATCATCATAAAAGCGGCATAGTACAGCATCCATGCCGTCCAAGCTGGTTCCTGACATCATACCAATATACAGACCATCGTCAAAACTTTCAAAAAGGGTCTGCTCAAGCGTATCGGACAGTGATAAAAAGTCTGATTCTATATCGGACCCCAACTCAGTCTGTCTGTCAGCGACAGCACTAAAATCAGAAGTATCTTTTCTCTCATCTGCAGGCAGCAGCTTAGTCATGGCAATTTACCTTAAAAAACGCTAATATATCTGCCAAATTCTAACATCTTTTGACAGCGACGAGATTCTAAATCATTCAAACGCTGTAACCCTTTAATAAAGACAATATAGAGACTCTCATGACTGAGCATACATACACCCTAGAAGAACAACTTGCCTTAATTCAACGCGGTACACAGGAAATCCTATCTGAAGAGGATTTGGTTAAGAAGTTGAAACTGAACCGCCCATTGCGCATCAAGGCAGGCTTTGACCCTACGGCACCTGATTTGCACTTAGGTCATACTGTGTTGATCAATAAGCTTAAGCATTTTCAAGACTTGGGTCATGAGATTTATTTCTTAATCGGTGATTATACGGCCAAAATTGGCGACCCTTCTGGCAAAAACAGCACACGTCCGCCATTGACCGATGAGCAAATCAAAGTTAATGCGCAGACTTATGCTGAACAGGTTTTTAAAATTTTGGATAAAGAAAAAACCAAGATTGTCTTTAACTCCGAATGGTTCAAGGATATGTCAGCGGGTGACATGATTCAGCTTTCTAGCCAATTGACCGTCTCACGTATGCTTGAGCGCGATGATTTCTCTAAACGCTATGCAGCACAAACGCCGATTGCCATACATGAGTTTTTGTATCCGCTGGTGCAAGGTTATGATTCTATCGCCCTAAAAGCGGATGTTGAGCTGGGTGGTACTGATCAAACCTTCAATATTTTGATGGGTCGCACGCTACAAGGCCGCTACGGTCAAGAGCCGCAAGTATGCATCACGGTACCAATCTTAGAAGGGTTGGATGGTGTCAACAAGATGTCTAAATCATTGGGCAACTATGTTGGTATTTATGATGCACCAGGTACTATGTACCAAAAACTGTTATCAATGCCGGATACTTTGATTCGCCGTTACTTTGAGTTTTTAAGCTTTAAGCCAATGGAAGAAATTGAAGGCTTAATGAATGAAATGGAAGGCGGTCGCAATCCACAAGAAATCAAACGTATCTTAGCCGAAGAGTTAATCGAGCGCTTCCATGACGCTGATGCCGCTGCCAATGCCCACAAATCTGCCGGTAACGTCTTAGCAGATGGCGAGCTACCAGTTGACTTGCCAGAAATTACCTTAGATTTAGAAGGACAGGATGCGTTATTTATCACGCAAATTCTAAACCAAGCGGGACTGACCAAAAACAACTCAGCAGCCAAAGACATGGTAAAACGTGGCGCAGTCAAAGTAGATGGCGAAGTCGTTGATGGTGGCTTTAGCTTAACCTCAGGTCAGACGGTCGTGATTCAGGCTGGCAAAAAGGCTTATGCAAAAGTGACGGTGGGTTAAATTAAAATAACACATTTACAAACTTGAGCTATAAATAAAGATATAATATTAATTATATTTTTACTTTTATTTGATTAGGAACTATAGACATATATGGCAAGTCGTCAGCTAGTGACACATTCTCCTAAAGCTTTAACTCATTATCGAAAACAGATGTCGCTATCTGTAGATTTGCTTGCCAAAAAATCGAATACTAATTTGAAGAAAGTTCTCATAGGTGAAACAGAATCCGAAGTTTTCACTGTGAAACAATTAGAGAGTATTGCCAAAATACTGATTGTACCTACCCATTATCTCACAATGGATAAGCTCTATAGTAAAAATATTCCAAAGTATATTGATCATAGAAACTACTCAGATAAAAACTCAGATGATGAGGATTTATATGAGCTAAATAAGCTAATCAGTGAAGTTTATAAAGATAGAGAGAATCTATTACATGTATACGATGCTATCGAAGAAAATCTTGGAGACTTCCAGTTAAGCTTATTAGGGAATGATGCACAGGAAGATGCTCAACGTATTCGAGATTTCCTAGATGTGGATAACGCTCGTCTGACTGTTGAGGGGAGCGACTACTATAAATCATGGCGCTTATTATTAGAGAAAAAAGATATTTTAGTTCTAGAGAAATCTAGACTTAGTATCGGTTCAGAAGGTTTATCTCTTTACTATGACGTATTACCTATTATAGTTATTATTACATCTGGTCAGACTCCATCGAGAAAGCTCTTTACTTTAATTCATGAACTAGTACATTTAGGTCTAAGACAAAGTGCTTTAGATGGTCATATCTTAGAAGCTGATAATAGTACTGAAAGTTATTGTAATGAAGTAGCAGGCCATGTATTAGTTCCTACTTCAGTTATAAATAAAATTTACGATGAAAAAAAGCAATTAACTGAGAATATTGCGTACATTCGAAAAGCTATTAAAGTCAGTTATGATGCTATCGCTATACAGTTAAAGCAAATAGGAAAAATCTCACAGAACGAATTAAATACATATTTTGCTAATAAGCAGAAAGAAATGGATGAAAAGGATAGTGGTTTTAGAGTCAGTTATAAAAAACACACTACCTATAATCATTTTGGTAAGATTTATATTCAGCAAGTGTTTTCAGCCGTTTGGGAGGATGCACTGAGTTTAGGTAGTGCTATGAGAATTCTAGGTATTGAAAAAATGAGTGATCTAGACCATCTAGAGAAGAAGGCTTTTACATAATGACATTAATGTGTTGTGTGGATACTAATGCGTTACTAGATATATGCTATCGTTATTACCCTAATGATTCTTTTACAAGTTTATGGGATGGACTAGAATCTGCTGTTATGGCAGGGCAAATACGTTTTATTCAATCCGAGCATATTAATAAGGAAGTTGAAGGGAAGCTTACTCAGTTCGGTTATCCTAGAAACAATTACGATGATTTCATAAGACGTCTTAAAGTAGATGTAATAAGAAACAGTGATTATGCTCAAGATCTAATTAGCTTAAAAGGAGATTTGGCTAGCAATGTGCCTTTCATCACTAAAAAGCGAGAAACGTTCCTAGATAATTTAGATGAAGACTTATCAAACATCTCAGTAGCATCCATCAAGAATGCGAAAGTTATTACTAGGGTGTGTATAGAATTCAAATCAGGGGCAACCAGATAAAGACACAAGCGAGCATTACCGCCGCTGCATAGCTATCTTTGAGCTTATCATATCGCGTGGCAATGCCCCTAAAATGTTTCAACCTAGCAAAAGCGTTTTCTACCAAGTGACGGCAACGATACAAATACCAGTCTAGTGTGTCATTGTTGCTGTTTTTAGAGTTCGACTTAACGGGTATGACTGACTCAGTACAG
>NZ_JBQSVP010000188.1:0-4577 GCF_052376345.1 Psychrobacter sp. AOP5-GZ1-6
TTACGGGGATTTTTTATGACTGGTAATTTATCACTAAGAATTTATTCCTAAGGATTGATGGGTAGGAAGTAGGAAGCAGCGTTTAGCTTTTTTGCGACTCTTTGTTAGTTCCTGCTTTATCCTCGCTTAGATTCTGGGTCACTTCAGCACGTAACCAAGATTTTAAATTCTCAGACATCAGCATCATTTGCTCACTGAGATAATCATCAATTTGCATTTCCAGCTCACGGATCAGCTCTTGATGCGTGTTACTCAGTTTTGCGTCTTTCAGGGCCAGTTTGATGGCGGCGCTGGCTTTGTCGTTGACTGCTTTTACGCTGTGCTCATCATTGCTATTTTTGTCATTAGTGACATGAGCATGCTGACTGATGGTTTTGTTCTCAGAGCTGGTGACAAAGTTGTTATCAGCATTAGGTTGTGTAGCAGCCGATTTTTCAACGCTTTGATTTTTTTCAACACTGTTATCAATACCGAGTGATGCTGAATCGTTCGCATCATTGGCATTCATAGCGGTCACTTTATCGGCAACATTATTCTTCTCAGTGGCTATTTGCTCATTTTTCTGTTGTTCTTTTTGCGCGGTATCTGACGCTTCACGAAGTTTGGCTTCTTCTTTTAATTTAGCACTTTCCTTTAATCTGGCATCCTCTGCCGCTTTTACTCTTTGCTGTTCTTCTCGCTGTTGTTTTTCGACGGTCGCTTGCTCTTCGGCTTTTTTGTCAGTAATGGCTTTAGCGATGGCTTGCTCCGCTTCATGATTTTCATAGAGCTCATCGATATGGGCATCCAAATCATGAGTATTAAACACAAAGCTTTCAAACGGTGTATCGTTTTGCAGTAAGGTGGTGATGTCTTTTAGCTCTTGGGTAATTGCTGCGCGAATAGGTTCAGGCGCACACGTCCAGCGCTGATAAAACTGATGAGAAAATGAGTAGCTTGACATGGTATCGTCCATAAATGTTCCAAAAATTACCCCTTATCATACGCAAATACGATAAGGGGCTGCAAGTGGACAAACGTAGTAAATCTGACACTAAGGTTACAACGCATCCCATTGTGCGTTTTTATCAGCTATTAAACAGTAGGCCAACGTGCAAATATCAATGAGCCATTGGTACCACCAAAGCCAAAGCTATTGGATGCTGCATATTGCAGATTTTCAACTTTACGTGATTGGTTAGCGACATAATCAAGATTGCAGTTGTCTTCCACATTGTCTAAGTTAATGGTAGGTGGTACTTGCTGATGCTGTAAGGAAAGCACGGTAAATATGGCCTCGACACCACCGGCAGCACCTAATAAGTGACCAGTCATAGACTTAGTTGAGCTCACTAAGATACTGTCTTTCACTGGTGAAAATACGGTCTCAATGGCTATCGATTCAGCGACATCACCAGCAGGTGTACTGGTACCATGAGCGTTGACATAACCAACTACAGAAGGCTCAATACCCGCATCATGCAAGGCGTTTTTCATCGCACGTGCAGCGCCATTACCATCTTCTGGTGGTGCAGTAATGTGACCTGCATCATCACTCATACCAAAACCAACCAGTTCAGCCAGTATTGTCGCACCGCGGGCTTTGGCATGAGCTAGGCTTTCGAGCACCACCATGCCAGCACCATCACCCAATACAAACCCATCACGGTCTTTGTCAAAAGGACGAGAGGCTTTGGTTGGCTCATCGTTGCGTGTTGAGAGCGCATGCATCGCACCAAATCCTGATATGCCTAGCGGACTTGAGCCTTTTTCGCTACCACCGGCTAGCATCACATCAGCATCACCATAAGCAATCAAACGCGCTGCAAGTCCGATAGCATGGGTAGCAGTGGTGCAGGCAGTTGATGTTGCGAGGTTTGGACCTTTTAACGTATGTTTAATCGCCACCAATCCAGCAGCCATATTGACGATAGAGCCTGGAATAATGAAGGGCGACACTTTCATTGCACCCTTTTCGCGTAGGGTATCACGGCTGTTTTCAATAGTCTGAATACCACCAATCCCTGAGCCTAAGATGATACCAAAACGTTCTTGATCAACACCTTGTACAGGGGCGTCTGATGCGCTTACTTCATTGATGAAACCAGCATTTTTTAATGCCATGGAAGAGGCAGCCACACCATAATGCATAAATTCATCGTAGCGGCGCGCATCTTTGGCATTCATATATTGTTTGGCATCGAAATCTTTGACTACGCCAGCAATTTGCGAACGATAGCCCGTTGCATCAAAATGGCTAATCGTTGCTATGCCGCTATCGCCATTGAGCAATTTAGTCCATGAGCTATCGACGTCTAGTCCCAAAGGTGTAATAGCACCCATGCCAGTGACCACCACGCGCATATCATCTGAGCGTTCATAGTGCGGTTTTTTCTGAGGTGGTTGATATTTTGGTATTGCGTCAGCATCATTCTTGGCTTGGTCGGTAGATGAACTACTATTTTGGCTCATACGATATATCCTATACTTACGAGTCCTAAGAGGAGAGTATTTCGATAGTTATTATAAAACACATAGGTGCACGCATGTAAACTAAATTTATCTCAGGAGTGTCGTATGTGTCTTATAGAGTATGGACTATAACAATCATGTAAGAAACTATCAAAAAAATAAGATATAATGAACAATTGTTCTATTTATACAGTGGTAATGTTTTTATGGTTTCATTGAAGTTTTTATTTCCTCTTTTATTGTCCATGAGTATTCCAGCACTAGCGGACTGTCAACTTCGTTTTGATGATGGTTATAAGCTACCAAAAGATATCATTGCTGTTGATCGCGGAGAATGCGGATTTACAGAGGGGCTTGCTATGATTGAAAAAGACAGTAAGTATGGATTTATTACTCGCCAAGGACAGATAATCGTGGAGCCTAAGTATGATTATGCTGAAGATTTCTATGAGGGTTTGGCTAAAGTTGGTAACGACTATAAATATGGCTATATTGATGCAACAGGCAAGGTGGCTATTGATTTAATCTACGATAATATACACCCCTTTAGTGAAGGGCTTGCAGTGGTACAAAAAGATGGAATTTATGGTTTTATCGATAAGACTGGCAAGGTAGTTATAGATATAAAATATGCCGATGCGGGTGGTTTTGATCAGGGATTAGCGATTGTACATGATGGCAGTCGAGGACTCATAAATTATGATGGTGAGTTTATACTACCGCCTGAGTACATTATTATTCAAGGTTTACGTAATGGCTTTAGACCTGTTTTTGGTTATGGAGGATGGAGTTTTGCTGATGTAAACGGACAGCTGATTGATGAGCTTCAGTATCATAAAGTTAAGAGCTTTAATGAGGAACGCGCTGCTGTACAAAACAAAGATCGAAAGTGGGGCATTATTGATACCGAAGGAGCGGTTGTTTTAGATTTTGCTTACGATGAGGTAAGCGACTTTGACCAAGGGTTGGCTTATGTTAAAAAGGATGATCGCGCTTTTTACGTTGATAGGAACGGTGACGATATATTAACAGGCAACTATGATGATGTTGAACCGTTTAAAGACGGTTTAGCTAAAATTCGTAAAGATAATAAATTTGGCTATATCAATAAAAATGCCGAAATAGTCATACCGATTATATATAAGGAAATATCTTCCTTTGAAGAGGGATTGGCAAGCTTTCAAAAAGATAAAAAAGTAGGGTATATAGATAAAAGCAATAACATAGTCATTCCTGCTCAATTTGATAAGGCTGCACCATTTGTTAATGAGCAGGCCATTATTATAGTAAATGATAAGTACGGTGCTATCGACCGTGCCGGTAATATAGTTATAGAGCCAATATACGAGCAAATACAGCACTTTTTTGAAGACATAGCTCCTATGAAGTTAGATGGTAAATATGGTTTTATCGACAAAAAAGGAGAGGTAGTCATTGAGCCAAAGTATAGCCGTGTGAGTCCTTTTATCTATGAGCTTTCATATGTAGAGCAGAATAAAAAGATGGGCTTAGTCAATACTAAAGGTGTTGAAATAGCTAAGCCTGAGTATGATGAGATCAGTGCTTGGGTCATAGATGGTTTAGTTATGGCAAAGAAAAATGGCAAGGTTGGCTATATAAAAAATACAGGCGAGGTAATCATTCCGTTTAACTACGATTCAATAGGAGAGTTCTACAACGATAAAACCTTTATAGAGGTGAATGGGAAGTTTGGCTATATCGACAAGAGTGGTAAAGAGTTGATTAAGCCTATTTATGAAAAAGTAAAACCTTATTCAGCAGATGTGATTGCAGTAATGAAAGGTGGCAAATGGGGCATAGTCGATTTAAAAAATAATAGATGGATCGAACCTATTTATGATGAGTTAAGCTTTCCAGAAGCAGGTCGTATGTTAATCAAAAAAGACAATAAGTACGGCTTTATGGATATGCAAGGCAATGTAGTAATAGCGCTACAATATGATAAGGCTACCGACTTCGATAGAGGCGTCGCTCAAGTGCGAAAAGATAATCATTGGTATAGTATCAATCGTGCCGGAGATACAACTGGAGAAGTTTCATTAAATTTTCGGTGGTGTTCTAAAAAGTATGCTGGCATCAGACGTAGCCATAATTGATGTAAAAGA
>NZ_JBQSVP010000189.1:0-4488 GCF_052376345.1 Psychrobacter sp. AOP5-GZ1-6
TACACTATTACATATTACAGACGTAAAAAAACCACTCAATTGAGTGGCTATAATTTAAACTTATTAGCGTGGTCGCGGTGGTCTTGGCGGTGTTGGTGGGCTTGGTGGTCTTGGTGGTCTTGGTGGCTGCGCGGCTGATTGCACTACAGATAATGGCTCAATCTCTTTCATGTGGTGTTCCTCGAAATGTTGGCGTTCAGCATCGGGATATAATAGCACTCCGACTACTCCACTATTATCTTTTAAAGACCCGTTTTTAAAAAATTCTAGCACAGCTCTTTGATACGCTCGCTCATCTTTGCAACTATCACGAGTCAACTGATTAGCATCAGCCCAATCACTAATTATCTGCAATTGTCGCTTATCATAATTATCATTATTAACACTGATAAAAGTAGCTGCTAGCTCATTGCGTCTTTCTTCGACTTCTTCAGTATCAACTTTAAAAACAGCTGATAGCCTAAGCATATTATTATAATTTTTAATGAGCGTATTGATTTCGCCCTTGCGCGTATACTCACCTTGCCGTTCCATCGTTGATGCTGTCTTACCCAATTTGATAGTCGGTAGCTCTTTTTTACCTTGCTCTTTTAGCGACCTATGGTCAATTTGCTCATCAAGTCCAGCACGTTTCAAATGCTCATTTGCCACATCAGCCCACAGCTTTCGAGTCGCTAATAAATCCTCTTTCCGCTTGCGTCCAGCTTTTTCAATATCTGCTTTATCTGTCAATCCGTTGTTAGTGATTTTGCGAGTCGTTGTTAAAATATGAGCATGATAATTGCGCGGATCAGAGCCGTTTTCAATTTCTTTAGGGGTTGGTTTGTGCAAACATAAATCGACTGCTATACCATGAATTTCTGCGAGCTTGTTAGAAAAATCCTGCGCTAATTCTATGCGCTGTTGGTCTGATAGTTGGTAAGGTAAATTAATTTCGTACTCTCTCGCGGTGCAACCATCTTTTCGATTTTCTGCTTTTTCTGCCATATTCCAAAGCTCGGATCGGCTCGGTGCATTTACCCCAAATGGCACAATTATTTCTGTATATTCAACGCCCATTTTTTTAGTATAGTTATGAGTGAGTCCAGTTCGCTCATCATAAATTTCACAACCTGCCCGATACGCAGCAGCAGCAACCGAACTTCTGCCCTTGCTCCTTTGCACTGGTTTTACGCTTAGATGGTAAATCGTCATTTTGATTATCCGTGAATGTTTTTAGCGTTTGGTTTTTAGCTCCGCAGGACGAACAGGAGTCCGAAATAAAACAAGCGATAGCGATTTTTATTTTGGACTCCTAAGTTCGCACTTGTCAGTGGGACGCAAACATCAAAGCAAAAACAAAATTGTTTGGGGTTATATTCATGATATTCTTTAGCAATCACAAAAGCAAATCAGCAGAAAATTTAAGGCTCAAAACATGAAAGAACCAAAACCAAAAAAGCCAAAACCAACAGCAGAACAGCTCAAAGCACGAGAACAAGATAGACTTGCTAGAGCAGACACCAAAGCCAAAAGTTTGCAAAATGGGCAAAAAATAATCATTGGCGGAATGATTTTATCAATAGCTCGGAAAGATGCTGGATTATCTAATTTGCTATTAGCATTCATAAAACAAGAAGTCACACGAGAAACTGACATAAAGCGACTTGATGACATAATTCTTGAGCTAAAATCCAATATCGAACGACTGAAAAAATAGTATTAAATATTAAAATGGGGTGAATACATATATTTATGCTTAGGCTTTTTATATGTAAAAACTAAACGTCTGTCGTCTTTTTCGTGCTCATCATCTGACTCATCAGCAGTGATTAGTTCATCATTAGTAATTTCATCAGATGGTTTGAAAGCATCTTTTAGAACACCTCCGCTAGCAATAAAACGCAACTTGAATACTTGTCTGGTCAACTCATAAAACCATGCGTTATCTTTTGCTGTACCCTCTCCGATCATGTCTGAGGGCTTAACAGAATATTTGAGAGTTTCCATGATTGCGCCTTTAATAGCATCCTCTTTTGACTGCCCTATTTTCTTGTTCGCTTTGACTGCTTTGATGTTCACGACAGGCATATAATCAACACGCAAAACGCTTTGCCACATCTCGCCCCATTGCGTTTGTTTAATATAGTTATGGCTAAAATATGACGGCTTGACCAAGAGCATAACGTGAAAATGTGGATGCGCCATAGTCGGGCCGTCCTTACCTTTAGTGATTTCTGTCGTGCGTATCCAACCGACAACACCACGCATAAATGGGGCGCGTTTAATAAGTCGTTGCCACGATTCGTTCATATGCTTCAAAGTAGCGCGCAAATCTGTTACATCGCAATTTTTAACTGTCAACGTCAAAAACAACCAGCGGTGCGTCGGATATTTTTCTTGTATGTCATCATAGACAGAATACATGTTAGATTTCCAAAATAATGACCGCCGCCACTGACAGACGGGGCAATGACGAACACGACAAAAATTTGCATTCTTCAATTTCAAATCATCATCACTAAAACCATAGGCTAAAAATGTGCTGCAATCGCCCATTCTTTCAGCGTATCGCTCAAACTCTGCATTGTAGCCGTAAATATCACCCACTTGCTCAGTATCATAGCGATGGTCATCCCACACACTATCTTTAGAAGAAACGTCAGCAAGGGCTATTTCTATGTTTTCTGTGGGCGGTTCTTGATGTAGATACTCAAAAATATTGGTGATCGGTGGCGGTGTAGGTTCTGATTTCTGTGTCAGACTTTCGTTGTACCATTTTTGATATGCTGGTACAGGTATCGGATGCGGTCTTAGTTTATCTTGCGACTTTAAATTAAATAGCGAATAAACATTGACGAAATGGACGGTTTTTGGCATTATATTGGCAAGAGCCTTGTATTATTTGAGAACTTAGACACTTTCAAATCTACAAGGTTTTTTTATGTCTGTCAACAAAGCGTTTCTACATCCTTATACAGCCCAATTTCACGCTAAGCCCTTACGGGCTAAGGTATAACAGCGGATTTCAAACAAGTTTTCAATCCGCTAGTTATACCTATAGTATAAATAGAAGAAAAAACCCGCCAAATTCACCCCTATTTGTAGTCCAAAATCGCTCTTAATCAACGCCAAAAAAAAATAGGTGCTATTGCCCTATTTTTCTTTTCATGCTCTTAGAACGCGACAACGACACAAGCAGGAAGTTATGGTTTTGCATCATTAGCCTGGCTTCTGATTTTTGGTTATCGCAAAGCAGGAACAAAAAAGCAGAATAGCCATGCTTATGATGCGATGCTATGACTTATCGCTGAGTGGCGTGTGAGTCGCCCATATTTTCATTGTCACCCTACCCCTAGCAATATTCCTAATGAGAACTGTCACAGCGTCAAGATAGAATTTTCAGCAAAAAGACGCTGAAAATCTCCAACTTGACCCCGCGCCAATTCTCATTTTTTGTTAGCTATGGGGTACGGTGACCTATCGAGTTCAATTGCTTTTCGGCATAGCAGTCGATTTTTTCAGCTGCTCAGTCAAATCAGCGACTTGCTTAGCTAGATATTCTTTCTCACCTTTCACGGTGGCTAGTGCTTGCTTGTCTGCTAGCGCATCATTACTAGTCGTATTGAATTGCGCTGTAACAGTCGCAATCTGTTCATCTTTCTGCGCTAACGCTTTGAGATGGCTCGCTTGAGAGTTCTCGTATTCAGTAACCAAGCGCTGATTACGTGCTGTCATTTCTTCCAACAACATATTAGCTCTAGTAGCTTCTGTGTGGCTCGTAGTGAGCTTTGAGCGAGTATCTGCAATCTCTGCATCTAATATACTATTACGACTCTCTAAGCGACTAATATCATCATTTAAATGCTTAATTTTTGACTCTGCATCAACAAATTGCTCTTTCCATTTCTCACTTTGCGCTTTATAGATAGAAACTTGCTGTTTTTCTGCTTCAAGCTTTTCGTTCAATTGCTCAATCGTCGCAAAACGATCATCAGCAATATTCATTTGAGCATCAAGCTCTGCCAACGCTTCATCGCGTATCTCGTACATCGCTTTGCGCTCATCATCGAGCTTAGCATCAGCTACTGCTTGAGCTTTTGCGACTTCAACGCTCAAAACATCTGTAATAGCTTTGACTGAATTAGCATCAAGCTCAACAGCAGCAGGCTTTTCATCAGATTTCGACTGCTGTAACTGCTCACTATTACTATCAAGCCAAGCGGCTAATACGGGCTTAATGTACGAGTTTGATGTTTGATAGATTTCTTGTATCTCACTGTATTTCGGCTTTCGTTGAGTACGTGCATAAACTGTTTCAATCGCTTGTAAAATGGCGTCTTGAGCGTCTTTTGATACGTTGATAGTAGTAGCTGACATTGTAATAATCCTTTGCTTTGTTTTGTATAAATCTATTATATCAATAATATTGTGTAATGTGTAAAGTGTAATGTAACTTAGTGTAATATGTAATGTGTAATTATTACATAAAAATGTAATATTACATTT
>NZ_JBQSVP010000190.1:0-4446 GCF_052376345.1 Psychrobacter sp. AOP5-GZ1-6
TTTATAACTACTTTACAACTACTTTTTATATAACTATAAGGATATCTATCATGTTACCAACTTCGAACACTCCATCCAAAAAACAATACCACTCATTACTAATAGGTGCATCAGTCGGTCTAATGGCGCTGACTTTTAGCCAAACGGCCGCCGCGATTACCACCAAAAACGTTACCTATACGGTCGATGATGAAGCCTACGAAGGCTATTATGCTAAAGCCGATGAGCCTAATGCGCCTTTTATTTTATTGATTCATGATTGGGACGGTCTAACCGATTATGAGCGTAAACGCGCGGACATGTTGGCAACTGAAGGCTACAATGTCTTAGCAGCAGATATGTTTGGACAAGGCGTACGCCCGACATCTATTGAAGAAAACAAACGCCTAACAGGCGAGCTATATGATGATCGCAGCAAAATGCGCCGTTTACTACAAGGCGCGTTAAATGCAGGACGCCTACAAGGCAATGACGTGCGCAAAGGCGTAACCATGGGTTATTGTTTTGGTGGTACAGTTGCTTTAGAGCTAGCACGTTCAGGGTTCCCGCAAAAAGCCTTTGTACCTTTTCATGGGGCGTTCGATATTCCAACCGGTCAAAGCTATGACAATACGACAGGAGAAATCTTAGTATTTCACGGATCAGCTGATGAATCTGTCTCTTTAGAGAGCTTTGCGACTTTAGGTAAGACGTTGGAAGCCACCGAGGTACCGCATGAGATGGTCACTTATAGCGGCGCACCGCACGCCTTTAGTGTCTTTGGTAGTGAACGATATGATGAACGTGCCGACAAGCGCTCTTGGAAACGTTATTTGGACTTTTTAGAAGAAGAATACAAATAATCTAACAGTGTCAAAATAAGAAAACCCAAATAACTTAAAAAACCTAAACAAAAAGCCACTTCAATCGATCATCGTCTGATCGAACTTGAAGTGGCTTTTGTATTGTAAGCGCTTGAAGTTTTATATTTTTTGAAATACCAATAATTGATTATTGGCAGGCATTGCATAAGTATTATTCAGTTGCAAATGATGTTCACTTGCTAAACTGACAATGTCTTCTTTATGGCGAATACCACTATCAGGATTGCCTGCTCTCAACATCGCATCAAATCGCTGATTGCCCTCACTGGTATAGTTACCATCTTCGTTAAACGGGCCATATACAATCAGTTTGCCATTAGCAGGTAGCGCATCACCAGCCAATGCAAATAATCGTCTAACCAAATCCCAACTAATGATATGCAGCGTATTGGCTGTAAACACTGCATCATAGGGTAAGTCTGACTGGCTATTGCTATTGCTATTGCTATCAACAGGTATCGCATCCGTACTCAAATCAAACGCCAAAGGAGCATATAGATTAGGCGTAGGATAAGCCTGATGCCAAGCCATTATATGACGATGATTACTAATGACATCGCTCGTTTGCCATTTTAGATGTGATAAATGAGGCGCAAAGTGAACACTATGTTGACCAGTACCTGACCCAATCTCTAACACATGATGAGAGTCTTGCAGCTCAATTTGTAGCACTTCTAAAATAGGCTGTTTATTATTCTCACACGCTTGGGAGCATGGCAGTGCAGAAACATCTACTTTATTATTCAAATCACCATTGTGCATTACGGCTCTCTCCAAACTGTCTATGGTGCTTTTGGTAGTGGTAGTGGTAATAGTGGTAGTAATAATAGTTGTAGCAGTTTCACTATTTCCACAAGCATTACCAAACGGCCCACTGTAAGTAAATACCTGCTAGTAAATACCTGCCTCGACCCCAGCTGCCAATGTCATTGCTAGCGCTTCTACTTGCTCGGCAAAGCTATCTTGCCAATCACCTTGTAATATCAGCGCCTCTTGAATCCATGACCAGCGTAATCCCGTGGTAATGGTTTTGAGCGCAAGCTTAGTACCCGTACCATCATGCCCTGCCCGAATATATAGCGCAAATGGCATGCCCTGCTTTTCTTCTAGTACAGGATAGTAGCAACGATCAAAGAAATCCTTGGTCAGCCCTGCCATATACGCTAGGTTTTCGGTCGTACCTAGCAGTAACGCATCAGCAGCTAATACGTCTTCTGGCTGCGTGTCCTGCGGTGATTTCAAAATGACAGTGATATCTATATCAGGATGATTGGCACCGTCAAAAGCGGCTTGAGCCAATTGCTGAGTATTAGGCGATGGCGCATGAGCGACGATGAGTAGAGTCTTAGTAGACATACTAAGCGTCAGTGCCGTTGTTAAATACTAGATTTTGAGTAATGGCAGGATCCAAGCTGTTGCCTACTGGACACGTTAACGCTGCTTTATAAAATCGTTTTAAGGTGCTCTCATCCAACACACGTGGAAAATTAACGATAATGTGTATTTCACTCACACGCCTTGGTTTGGCAGCCATGACTTTGGTGACTTCTGCGGTCGTACCTGAGATATCGATATCCATCGCTTCGGCTTTAATACCGATAATCGTTAAGATACAACTGCCCAGACTGGTGGCTAGCAAATCAGTGGGAGAAAACGCTTCGCCCTTACCGTGATTGTCCGTCGGTGCATCGGTGATGATTTGATTGTTAGACTGTAGATGAATAGCTTGTGTGCGTAAATTACCTTGGTAGGTTACTTTCGATGTTGTCATGGCGCTTCTCTTTTATAGTTGTTGTTTCTAGATTACTTCTTTTTAAAATATTAAGTGGCACAGGCTATTTTCTGTTAGGTTTAAAATTTGATTACTAATACCACCTGTTCCAATATGCCATATATTTTTTATATGATAGCCATTTACATTAACTATTTTCTAGTAAAATTCAAAAAATACACGTAAACGCACCACGTAACTCATGCCTCTCTCAAGTTCTTAATCTATATTATGTACTGCCAGTATAGAGGTAAGATTTCGTATTAGAGCTTTCTCGAAACCCCGCTACAATATGAAAACAAAGCTTTTCAATATCTATTACTCGCTGGTTAAGAATACTGAATGTATATCGCCCTCCGATGTCAGCGGCTTTCTCACGGCCATGAGCAATAGCGTTTCTATGTTCTTTAATTTCATTCAAAATCCAAACATTTATACCTTCAGGTATAGGGGTGCCCTCAAGATGAAAAATACCCCATATATCTTCTATTTGTTTATTCGAAATATTTATACCATCTGTAGGAAACACTGAATTATCTATATCTACTGGTTCAGACGAAAACAGTGCATCAAAGAATTCTTTCTTCTTGTCCCATACTTTCTTCTTGCCGCTTCCAACTAAAGCATTAAACTTTCCATCAAGAACAGTACATAATAAATATCTCTGATAGTCCATCGGCTTCAGCTGTTCCTGCCTTAATATTTCTAAATATCTAGAAACCACACTAGTAATCGTGTACTCAATAGACGAATACAATGATACGAAAAGATATCCTTTTTGGATTTTAATCAGTTCGGAATTTTGATTATCTAGTTCAAGACTCGAAATGTGACTAATCAATTCTTTTGACTGATTGAGTCTATCCATTATTTCCAATTCAACTGATTGATACATAACTACTTAAACCTATCGTAACAATAATCAATTCTTGCATTTAGTCTAGGTCTAGAGTTTGTTGCACCAGAAGTAAGCTGGGTTAATTCATCATCATCTATCCATACTGATACATTTTTACCTCGTATATCTATACCTTCTTCTATTGCATCAGCAGCTCCAATCGTTAGTGCTTCAAACAAATTAAATGGAGTTGTTGTTCGAATTCCTCTTTTAATTCCATCTGGAAGTTCATATGCTAAGGCCTCAAAAGTCTTTTCAAACGTAGAGCGATTTTTTTTGTAATCAAAAGAGGTAGACGCATCCGCCATATAGTCATTTAAAAAACTAACAACACTATGTTCAAATCTATTTCTATTATTCTTGTATGCAAAAAATCTGAGTATCAACTCATTCTTCGTACCATCTTTGACTTTTGCACTTGGAAGATTAACTACAGCATTGAAACATTCATTTTGTGCTAACTCACTAATAAAGTCGTTAAATTGCCCACGAAAAACACATGATCTAATTTCTTGATCTGTTAATTTAATACCACCAGTATTTAATCTTTCAAAAAGATCAAACCGAACTTTTAAATCACTTTTATCACTTAACGTAGTGACTTTTAAAGGTCTGAGAGAAAATTTCAACTTTAGAGTTTGTGGTAAATCATTGAAACTAGCACCGTTATACTCACTTAAAACACTTAGTCCACTTAGAACTAATGAATTTTTAAATCCGAACTTCGCTAGTTGGTACTCATTGCCAACAAAATGAATTAAAGAATTTAAACGCTGAACTCCATCTATAAGTTCCCAAGAACCATCTTTATTTGCAGCCATAAATAGACTTGGTACAGGAATACCTAAAAAAACAGACTCTATTAACCTTGATTGATTTTCTTTAGGCCACCTGAACTGACGTTGATATTCAGG
>NZ_JBQSVP010000191.1:0-4398 GCF_052376345.1 Psychrobacter sp. AOP5-GZ1-6
AATACGTTTGATTTCATTTAGATAGAAATCGTCATGCTGACTACGCTGTGAACGCTTCTCCGGATTGTCGTTTAAGTCTTTGGTACGATAGTATGTGGATGGGGCAATCGGCAAGACTCTACAAATAGCTAGAATGCCATAAATAGATTTATTCTCGTCGATGAATTGAACCATCACTAAGGTTTGCGGTCTATTTCCGCCTGGGCGAAAAAAGCGGCTGCTTTCCTTATGATCTCATTGGCTTGTTTTAATTCTTTGTTCTCACGTTCAAGCATCTTTGATGCGCTCGGCTTGGCTTTGAGCTTGAATCTTTGCAGGAATGGTTTTATCAATGTGCTTTTTATGCCATGATCGTAGGGTCTCAGGCGTGCAACCTATCTTTGGTGCTATGGCTTTGATGGCTGACCATGTGGATGGGTAGTCGTCTTTAGCTTCAACTAGCATACGGACGGCTCGTTCTTTCATTTCAGGGGTATAGTTTCGTGTTTTCATTGTCGTATTCTCTTGGAGCGTTGAGTCTCCGACAATCTCGGGGCGGTTCAGATTGTCGAATTGGACCTTGCTACTATAGTTCAGTTAAATATCACTGGCGGCGTTGAAATAAATGGCTATGCAACCGAAGAAGAAATATCAGTTAATACGTTCTACACCTCTTAGTTTGTCGCTAAGAAGTTCTGATTTATACCATATACTTAAAATAGGGAGTGCAACATGCACCATAACAAAGAAAAGCTGATCGCATTGCTGGCGAGCAAGGGCTGGAGTAAACCGCTTATCGATGCCACTTTTGAGCTGGTAGGCGGGTTTGACGCACTTGTTGAGCACACAAACGTTGTTTGGCCTATGATATTTGCTAATAGTCTTGGCAATCAGGTTGAAATTGATGAAGATGATGGCTCTGATTTGTTAGCCGCAACCAAAATATTGAATGGGATAAAAGAGCTTAGTGATAACAACATGCCCGCTCTAAACGCTTATTTGGATACTCATTCTGACGATATCTTACTGGCGTTAATAACACAGTTTGACGATTCAGCTGCACGACTAACAACGCTTAGTGATCAAATATGGCCTGAAGAAGCCAATGAATATATCAATGCAGGTCAGCTAAAAGAGGAATATAGACGAGATGTGGTCAATATTATGGTGTACTACGCTTGTTATTGGCTAACATATATCAGCGGCGGCTTTAATACTGACCGACTGGCCTTAATTGACCTATCAGAAGTCACTTCAATAGGTTTGTTTAACGGACAAATAAACATAGAGTCCAAGCTAAAAGAGAAAAACGCAAGGTTAATCGGTACGCTAGAAGAGCTTTATGAGGTATGTAATACCTATTACATACAAATGTTTTGGAGTGGTACAGGCAAAAAAAGAGTGATTACCGGCATTTATATAAAAAAGAAAGAGCCGTTAACAGAAAATATTCCAGTGCATATAAACCTTAAAAAACTATCAAGCGTTGTAACCCAGGGTTCATGTTTCGTTGAGCTTAGTATGACATCTACTTCAAAGAGCGTTAATGATCGGGACTTACTTTGTTTGTCTGATGACACGGTGGCTAAAATCAACGTGGCGGGCAGTCATGAGCTTGAACTAATTATGAGTGAGAATGCAGTTTTAGACCTAAGCGGTAACGTGGTGAGTGGTAGTGCTCAAATTGAGGATCAAAGCCGCTTGATAGCACTCGATTTTACAGCTGATAATACTTTTAGCTGTCATCGATTAGACGAGGGTTCGCGGGTGTTCGCTAATAACGCAAATTTCCATGTTGATCGACGAATTGATGATGATCCGTCCAATTTTGCCAATAAAGCCGCCGATGAACTCTGTGATGAATACATCGGTTATCTCAGAAATCAGCGCATGGAGGAATAACTATTACACCTGCCAGCATCAAAAAACAGCCGCTATAAGTGGCTGTTTTTCGTTTAGGGCGTTACCTACAACTAAACCGAGCTAATAACGCTCCTAGAGCTGATCAACACGCTTAGCAAATCGTTTAGGCTATCAAGTTGTACTGTCTCAAAATCGTTTTTCGTTAATTCATAGCGTTAATTTGGATTTAAAGACTTCTAAATACTTTAATAAAATCTTTAGCTACATCCCAACCTTGAACATAAACACCTATTTCATGGTAAATCTCTACAAGGTTATTAGGGGCACTTGCAGACAGCCAATTTAAGCTAGTAATCAGCAAGTCATTATTATCCCAAGCTAATACCTTGGCATGACTATTGGAATGATGCGCACCCAATTGAGATAGAGAGTCGGCAGACTTCAGATCATCATGCATCTCAACAATTTCTGAATGATCGATATAACTTGATTTCTTAGAGTAATAATAATATTTTTTAGCTTCCGACTTTTTTAAAGCATCAAATATAGGCCTTATAGGTGAGGTGTTTATAAAGTCACTTATAATATATATCTTGTTTTTTGCTTGAGCGGCTAAGTCAATATAACTATGATGCTGGTGCTTTAGCACTAATCGCAGCTCCAGCTTTTCATTGTTAGGAATATCAACGTCATTTGGCGTATCAGCTATATTGCTTGAAAGCCCCCGAAACTCCTTACGCACTTTGCTGTCAAAAGTGCTTTTTCCACAGCAAATATTAGCAGCGATCTCTAAAAAATATTTAGTAAATTGATCATTGCAAACAACAACTGACGCCTCAAATCTTTCAAATTTTGCATATAAGAAGTTGCATGAACTGACCATAGTACACAACCCCTTGTCTACATGATTGGTTATAACGAACTTTGCATGCGAGTCGGTACGTCTGAAGTCATTATAATTTACAACATTTAGCATGCCTTCCTGGTGGCAGCTTTCATTAAAATCTCTTAATTTTTTTTCAACAGCCTTATCTTCACTATCTGATTTTTCAAAGTTTTCATCTGTTTCTTCTGCATTACTTTTGCCCCATAAAATATAAACTTGAACACCTCGTTTCAAAGCCTCTTTAATTTCTAGAAAAAGATGAGTATAGCCATCATCATTGACAATGCACCATTTACCTATGAAAGTAGAGTGAATGACTAGAAAGTCAGTAGAGGACTGGATTAGCTCAATGAGCTTGGCTTTGGTGTTGTGACCGCCGTAAACAAAATCTACATCGCCTCTCTTGGCAATAACCTTGATTTCATAGTTATTTCCATCTTTGCTCAAAGGTGCTTTAAGCAAAGAATTATCATCCTTGACTATAGCTGGAAGTGTATTTGTGATTTGTCTAATAAGCTTTTCATTCAGCTTCTTTACTTTGTTGTCATCGATTATCCTTCCTTCCTTACGACCTTCTATATACAACATATCTACCAGTAAATATTTCTTAGTAGTTAATGTATATACAGCCTCGTCACGTACGTTGTCTATTTTTTCATGCTCCCTGGCCATAACGCTATACATTTTTGTGTACTTGGGATAAGAATTGCTATCATCTATAGGCAAGGTAACTATATTCTTGTTTTTATTAATCTCACTCATATACCTTGCATGAGTAAGCAAAAGGGAGTCAAAACTATAAACGCTGTAATAGTTATCAAAATAATCTACAAAAACTTCTCTTTTTCTTTGATATTTATCGACCTTACAAATGAGTTCATGTTCTTTAACGCTTAAAGAATAAGCTATCTCACCCATTTCCGTTATTCTAAAAATAAAACTGTCTCTAGAAGTAACAATATCAATCCACCCGACATTGCACATGGGTAGTAAAATCTGAATGACAACTTGAGTTTCTAGATTGGAGAAGTCGCTAAGACTCTTAACAGTCATCTCTCTTTGACTTAACTCTTTTAAGAAAAGGTAATCGATAATTGACCAATTGGTTTTTCTACTAATACTAAATATATATTCATTAGTAAGGAATGGGATAGCAATCGTATATTTTATAGTGTTTTCTTTATTCATTAGAGGCCCAAAAATGATTTTGATTGAACAAAGTTAATGTTATTAAATACCTTATTTTCAGTATCAATTGAATGATCATTCATTAATTCAAAATCATCAACAAACATTTCAACAAAGAGATTCAAAAAGTCCCTATCCATATCGTCCAAATAACCCCTATTGTTAGCATAAGCTTTATTTTCAAGCAGCTGCCAATATCTGAATAAACCGAAACAGCCAACAATAATCATTTTATGTTTAGCTCTACTCAGCAGTACGTTCATTCTGCGCATATCTGATAAAAAACCCAAAGCAGAAGTAATAGGCTGACAACTATTATGCCTTACTAGGCTAATGATAATAACGTCGGCCTGATCACCCTGATAAGAGTCTACTGTTTTTGCTATGTCTTGATCATTATGTTTGCTCGAAAAACAGCTATTTATCTCACTCTTTTCAACCAGGTTATTGATCATATTCACTTGATTTACATAAGGGCTCAG
>NZ_JBQSVP010000192.1:0-4312 GCF_052376345.1 Psychrobacter sp. AOP5-GZ1-6
CTCTTAACGATGAAAGCTGTTATTTATGACATATTCAGAAAGAAATATTAATCTGTTTAGAGGTGAATACTTTTTAGAAACTTGAATTATAAACCAAACCATTTACCTTCAACATAGTAGACATCACCTCCGTTGTATACCCTATTCATCCATTTATCGCCATCCCAGTATCCGTCTACTCGATCACCTGAATTTTGGTTACATTCTTTGCTGTAATAATATGAGCCTAAGTCATCAGAAAAGCATTTTTTAGTGTCTTTATCAGGCGGGCAAAAACCATCCTGCATATCACAATTGGGTGCTTGCCCAGGTAGGTAGGCTCTACCTTCTTTACAGACATAGTCTACGGTGCCATGAGGTAGGTTATTATAATCCCAAAAATAATCGCCGTCAGAACCCAAAGGACGGTTTGTTACACAATCTAATGCCCAGCCACCTTCACTATTCAGAATGTAATTATCTACATTAGTATTATGAATACCTGCTGGATCTTTAATACAGCCTGTCAATAGTACTGCGGTGAGTCCGCTGGCGATGAGGTATGATGTTTTCATGATAATTTCCTTATCCATGATAGAAGGTACGTTCGAATTTATTGGTGCTATAATTAATTTGGCCTAAGCTTACAAGGGTGAATGGCGCAACAATGCCTTCGGTTGCGATATTACTTGACCAATGTATGTATTTATTATACATGATCTTTTTGATTTGCTCGTCTTTAGGCTGTATCAATGGAATCAGCTCATCGAGAGGTAGTGACGTGGCACCGAAGCATACAAGCCCTTTTGCTGTTTCATGAGCTGGTTGAAATTTCTTAGTTAATGCTTCATCCCAGGCGAGAGCTTGTTCTGTCAGATCCTTAGCTATTGCTCCAAATTTTTCAGTTGATGTGTCATCGTATGTTGTGCCATATTCAATACTATACTCGTGTATTTTAACGTCATTGAAATTATCGATACCGTAGCGTTTTGCCAGCTCTACCATGATATGGGTGGGGATGATGGGGTAGAGCATTGATATTTGCTCACGGTTGATTTTGATCCACTGATGCTGTTTACTACTGGGAAATATTTTCCAGCGCCAAATACGTTTATTGGTTTCAATCACCTCAATTTCATTTTTTTTTGCCCCCGCTATCGGAGCCTTAAAAAAACCAGTATCCATTAAGTGCTGCGCGACTTGATTAAAGTCAGCCAGCTGCATTTGGTCTAACGCATTTGATTTGGTTTTAAACACGTTTGGCTGTTTATCATCGTAGCTGCTATAAGGTTTGATATCGTCTATGAGATCCTGCCTGTCCTCTTTATCCATTGGTTTGTCTGGATTACGTAAGCTGACTTCTTTTTGAGCGATGACGACGTCATCATTATCGCGGTCAGAGACGTACCATATTTTTGTGGTTTCTCCCTCTTTATACTCAGGAACTATCTTACCACCCTTATCTTCAAAGGCAATTTTACCCATGGTGCCTAAACCGTCACCGAGATCAGTATGACAGCCGGGTAGATGAATCTCTACACCATGACCGCGCTTTACGGCACCGCGAATATCATAACATTCAAATTTATCTCGATACTCGTTACTGGCGACCAGATGTACGATACGGGAGGCCTGATTGCGTTTGAGATTGATATTCATCTCTTTTGGATCGACACTACCGATCAACTCGTCACTTGGTGCTTCCTCGATATAGTTACCAAAATCTAATCCTTCATCGTCCGCATGATTGAACCCCAAAGAGGAAACCGTATCAAATATTCCCATGAACTTAAGCTGCACTGACATACGCTTGCCTTCTGGAAAGATGATTTTACGTGAGCTTTCAGGTATCTCTTCACTGAGTGGCTCACTATTGAGTAACATATTGGCAAAAATACGAGCAGAAGCAGAGCCACGGCTAAAGCCAAACAAATTGATCAATAGTATTCTATAATCTCCAGCTACGTTGGTCTCTTCTATGATCTGATTGAGTTGATAAAACGCCTTACCTATCTTTGCATTGGCTCCTGTTGATCCCCAGCCCAATCCTGCGCCAATAGGGTTGTCCGCATAATAAATATCTCTTTTTCCTGGTATGTCAGAGTTTTGTATCGTACCTGCGCCATCAACATATATCTTGCGGTTGGTAGGGCTGTTTTCCTTGTAGGCACCCTCCATTCTATCTACACCAGTAGGGAGACGTGAATAACTCACAGAATCACTCACGAGCAGATCTGGGTTGTAGCGGTATTTATTCATTTCCTCCAGGCCTCTAGGCAGCCCACCATAAGCGCTTGCATCACCTTTATTCTTTGATTGAGGACTGTTTTCTAGATCGTTAAAGCGGTCTGTTCCATTGTATAGTAGTGAGTTATCACGGTTGTTCCAAGTGCCATCAAAAAAGATACTCACTTCCAGCGTTTTGATTTCTATAGGTACTTCAGATTTTGGAGTAGGGTTGGCGACACCATTGCCCATAGGCACACTTGGCGATTTATTATTTGCTTGGCTGTCTGTGGGTTGTTTACTCATTAATTTTCTCTTGTATTCGTCTTATCTGCTTGTCTCATGACTACTGTTTAATAGAGTGTTGTAAATAAATATCGTATTAAAAATATCATCGAACATTCTTTAACACTGCTTCTTAAAAGTCACCATCATGTAGCAAAGTACGCAAGTGGCGATAGATTCGCACTTGAACAATAGTGTCTCCATTGTGGAGTAGCGCGACAAAGTTTTGGTCAGGTTCTGGAGTATTGAGATTCAAATTTGCGATATTAGGATCATTGCTATTTTTGATATCCCCAACTTTAATGAACTCTAACGTAGAGAAACTTTTTTGACCAACATTAGAAAAGAAATCATTGAATAATTTCCAAAAAGGTTCAGCTTCGTCAGGCTGTTCAGGATGACTAAATCCACCATCATAATCAGTTAAAAAGAATACATGTCTATAGCGTTTGCCATTTTCTATATAATTGAAAGTAAATTCAGTCGGGAACTGCTTACTTTTGGTTCGTTCGACAGCCATGTCATTAGGATCAACCCAGTAATAGTTGCCGTTTGCTAAGCGCACACGATAAGCTTCTAAATCGATACCCGTGATAGCTACTTTCCAAGGAAATTTAGTTCTATGGTAGTTTAGCCAGCGGTCTTTGGGTATTGTGCCGTTTTTATATCTTTCTTTGACGTATTCTGGTAATTCAGGATCTCTTAAGGCATAGTATTTTTCTTCAGTGATCCAGCGAGAGTCAAAACTCTCAGCTCGTGCAAAATACCACCATTCTACTGGGATTTCTGTTGCCGTAAAGGTATCAAGAGTGATTGTTTGTTGGCCACTAACTCGCAAATGAACACGCCCTCCAGGCTCAAAAGCAAAATCAATTGCTTTATAATTGCCAATTTTTCTCACACCCCAGCTCAAGACAGGGATGGGCGTATCAAATAATTCAAGTATTTTCTCACGAGGCAATGGTATTTGTACTTGATAAAATTTTCTCTCTGTTTCAGCAAGCCATGTTAGCTGCACAGCATGGGGCAATAAAGCCTTGCTGTCAGGTATACCGCCTTTAATAAGGTTGCCATGATCACGAAATCCATTGTATGCCTCACCAGTAAACCCGTAGATGCGATCACCTTTATAAAACCAAAAATTATCTCCCGTCACCAAACGTACTGGATAATGTTGAGGAGCGAATATTCTAGTAGTCCACTGGATGCGCTCAGAACTAAATACATCAAATATACTCATAAACCTACCTTCGAAAATTAGTTTTTGGCTCAAAATAGCCAACAGTAAAAAAACTGATGCAATAGTTAAGGAGTATTTAATCCATTGCCTAACTTTAGGTTTCATTAGCCATCCTAAAATTAGTTTAGTTACACTGGGTCTTGAAGTGATTTCCTTCACAAGTTATTGATTAATAATATTTTTTACTGGTATAAAATTATGGCTTACTCATATTCTTCATCGTCTGCTTCTACGGTCATGTCAACAGCCTGAGCACCTGTATGAATTCTTGTTGTCTGACCCTCTTTATTTGTTATTCCTCGATAAATCTTACCGTCACCAGTAGTGATTTTATAAGCAAACCCAGAAATAGGGTTACCTAAGGTATCTTTAAGTACAAACATCTCATCGAAAGGATCTTTATAATCAAGTACACCATTTTTTGCGAAAGCCCCCGCAACCATCTCTTTCTTCACCGCTTTAATCTTCACCGTGCCTGGGCATACCAGCTTAATACCGCTGTCATCGATGGTAATCGAAGCCCCAGCTGACGTTTGCAGCTTAATCCGCTTCGGACTTGAGAGGTTAACCTGACCCGACTCA
>NZ_JBQSVP010000193.1:0-4246 GCF_052376345.1 Psychrobacter sp. AOP5-GZ1-6
TCCGTAAATAAGTGCTGAGCGAGGTTTGGTAGTTGTTTGTGCAAGCTCTCTATCTGGGCTTGTTGTTTGTTGATGATGTCTAAGGTTTGGTCAATATTCTTTTGCTGTTCTTCTGCGTGTGCCATCAATGCAAATAGATGCTGTTTTGTGCTGTCATCGCTCATGGTTCAATGCCTCTGTCCTGCTGCTTTTCGTGGGTTTTTTCGAGTTCCTGACGTTCTAATTTTTGTTGCTGCTGCTCTTGTTTGAATAACTCATATTCTGCTTTGAAGTCCTGCATACCTTTGGCTTGCTCTTTGACGTTCTCTATCTCTGTCTTAGCTTCTGTAAGGGCTGCAAACTCTATCTGTAAATCACGCAACTGCTGATTGTCTGCGGTAATCTCTCGGTTTAGATCGCCTTTGTCGGTCGCAATACCTCTACGCTCCATTGCTGACGCTTTCCAACCCATCTTAATTGTCGGTTTCTGCTCTATCCCTTGCTGCTTTAGGGTTCGATGGTCGATACGTTCATCAATACCTAGCTTTTCTAACTGAACGTTTACGATGTTTTCCCATTCCTTGCGTAACTCTTTGATTTCAGTGGTTGAGGAACTTAGCCCCAACGCTTTACGCTTGGTGTTGGATAGCTCAATAGCTGCTTTGTCGCCTAGCTCAATGCCATTATCTGTAAGGCTGAACTCTCTTGTCGTGGTCATAATATGAGCGTGATAATTGCGGTTATCGCCCTGCTTATCAGGCGTATGAATAGCCACATCAACGGCTACGTTATATCGCTCTGCTAAGACTTTGGCGAACCTGACCGCTAGCCTTGCACCCTCGTTTTTTTTGAAGTCTTTGCGCTTGTCTTTGTCTTTGGGTATCAGCTCGTGAGGTATGGCTAAAACCCACTCCCTAGCAGTGCGCCCATCTTTACGATTTTCGGCTAGCTCCGCCTTATTCCATAACTCGCTTCGGTCAATTTTTTTAAAGTTCTTATCGAAAGCAAACGCCATTTCTACACCGCCACGCTTGCTATAGTCGTGTGTTTTACCTGAGCGTTTATCCTCAATTTTCACCCCTGCACGATACGCAGCCGATGCAGTTGCACTTCTGCCACTAGTACGGCTAATCGGTTTTGTGGTCGCATAGTAAATCGCCATTTTCAAAATCTCGCTAGTAAGGTCTTTAAGGTTTTGGCTTTTGCTCCGCAGGACGTATTTAGGATTTGATATTTTATGGAACAACGTGGAATAAAATTATCAAGTCGTAAATGCGCACTTATCTAAAAAGACAGATAAGTGAAAAGCCAAAACTACAATGATATACTAGCACAAACAATTTCAGATACGGATAACACTATGCTGACTATAGAACAAAAATTAGCAAGAAATGAAGCCGAAAGAAAACGGTTAATGACTAAAAAAAATTCATTAGAAACTGGTCAAAAAGTAATCATCGGTGGTATGTTTTTATCCCTTGCCAAGACTAATACTGGTATCGCCAAATTCATACTTGAGAACGCTAGCACTCACATTACCCGTCCTGCCGATATAAAACGGATCGAACCTCTGCTTGAAGAATTAAGACAAGCTATGGTCAGTGATTCTGATGAAAATAATTCAGTCTAAATCTAATTTGCCTTGACCGTTTTTCTTCACGTAAGCCATCATATAATCCCTAACCAGTTGGCTTGCGGTGCGGTTGTTATCTTTGGCTATGCGCTTGAACGCATCAACCAATTCCTTGTCGGCTCTGCAAGTGAACGTACTGTCACTTCTGTCTGGTAGCATATTTGCCATGATAAGACCTCAAGTTATTAATGCAGCCCATTATACTAACGATGTTAGTGCATTGCAATAGCTTTGTTAACTCACTGCAAGAAACCCAAAAAACCAAAAATAACGGACGCTCTTAAATGGGCTACAATCGCTTAGAAATTAACAAACGATACTAGGGTAGCGGGCACACCAGAAGAACGGCAGCAGGAGGCTAATTTGAGCCAATTAGACGGATAATCAAGACAGGTTTGAAGGGGCAGATACGAAACGGTAGAACATTAGGCTTGTTAGCAGAGTCACGGCAATCGACTGCGGTCGATTGAAAAAGACTGATTAATTTTCGATGATTTTGGGGCAGAGCAAAGCAGCGTAAAAATTGATTAGCTGAGCTTAACGGCAACCATCAAAAACCCCCTCGGGCTATTATCTGATTATGGGATGTCCGATTTTTACTTTAACTTCTTCTGTATGCCCCACCGTGTAAGGGTTCTAGGTGATATACTTAAACGCTCCGCAATGACCCCTATTTTCATGCCTTCAGATGCCCATATTCGGGCTTGTTTTTGCTTGTCGGTGTTATCACCCCATCTCATTTTTGAGCGATGGCTTTGAAGCTCTGACCATGTTTTATGGCTTGCTGTGAAGTCCTTTCGTACACAATATCGGGCAATACTGCGGACAATGTGTTTTAGCTCATTAGGGAATAGGGGTACATCGAAACGCTGATTATACTGCTCTGCAATAGGCTGTAACTGCCTTACAAGCTCGCTGTAAGGCGCAGATGCTAAAGCATAACCGTATGGTCTAACGTGTTCAAATACCGAGTAATTACGCCCATATCCTTCGTCATTAGCTGGCTCTTGCGCTTGAGAAAGCTCTAGGTCTAAGTTTTCGGCAAGCTCGGCAAGAGTGTAAGAGGGCTTAGCCCCTGTCAAATATACATCGTGCGAGGCATGGCAAGGGTTTTTAACTAGGTTGCCACCATAGCTTTTGTCTGCCTCTAACGCTAATCGTAGGGCTTTTTGCACACTGGCAAGGTATCGCATCGCCTTTTGGCTTGATTTGCGCCAGTTACCCACTGGCGTTGTTAGTCTGTAGGCGTAGTGGGCGTGTCCATTTTCGGGGTTTTTGATGATAATTTGCGGACGTGGTAACCCCTTATCATGGTAAGCGAATAGGGCTTGTGGGTCGTCAATATCAAAAACAAGCCACTTGATAATCTCGGGGTGATTAGGTTGTATGTAGGTGTGTTTTATAGCGTGTGACTTGGTGCGGATGTGGCTAAACCCCTTGTCATTGGTGCAATAGGGGTTAGTCGCTAGGTCTGCGTAGAATTGGGCTAGAGTGCTGACGCTCTGCCAGTCGGTCGGGTCTATTTGTTTGATTGCGTACACTATAAAATTTCAGTTTTACATCAGGTAGTAGTATGGGTTACTTAAAAATTACTGAACCCTACCGAACCAAATACAAAAAAGCCTTGTCTTAGAGTGTGCAACCAACTAAAATACACGTTATCGATTCGTGGTTTTTAGGTGGTCGCACACTTATTAATTACATTAAGCCCTGACAGCTTCCAACTGTTGGGGCTTACTCGTTTCTGTAGTTTACTCTTTTATTTATCTCTCTGTAAAGCCCGATAAATCAAGGGATGAAGTAGGTACTACCTTTTGCCCTTTGGTCGAGAGTTAGCCAAGATCAGGCAATCTTTTTCGCCTGTCCTGGCTAACTCTGACCCAACAACCGCTAGGGCGTTAGCTTTTAACTCTAAAATAAATTAGTCTTAGCTTATCCGCATTTTTTAGGAAGGTTTTTTATGACTACGATGTATGTTCTTGAACACGCTGCTGAAGGCTTAACAGAACGCATGAAACTTCTAGGTGTTTATGACTCTAAAGAAGAGGCAGAAAAAGCTATGAAGTTCCTTAGCGATAAGTCAGGTTTCAAAGACTACCCTAATGACTTTACAATAGATGAGTACGAATTAAATCAAGTCTGTTGGTCTAGTGGTTTCTGATAATATGTTCATCAAGTTAAACTTTCTAAGCCTACACCTACAAAGCGTTTTCGAGCTATTCTAACGCTCCTATCTAAAGTAATAATCAGTCTTTTAAATCCAAAACACAATAATCCTTCGATGCCCCAAAATCACATTTCTTTTTCATCACTCTAACGCATAACTCACCCTTGCATCGGCTAATATCTAAGTCACCATTTTGGTTGTTAAGCTCGGCTACTGTTGCTCTACGGTCTGCTATATCATCAAGAGTAGGGGCGTAAACTACTAACCCCAAAAGTAAGGCAAAGGTAACAGCTAAAAGCCCTCCAACATACAAAAACACAAATTTCCAACTAAGCGCCGTTCTCGCTTCTCTGATTTCTTGTGCTGCTTTCGTTGCCTCCCTAGATGCTTGTCTAAGGTCTTGAGCCGCTTTGGTTGCATGGTTACTTAAATCACTTTCTATGGACGTTCTAGCGCCATTGAGAGAG
>NZ_JBQSVP010000194.1:0-4235 GCF_052376345.1 Psychrobacter sp. AOP5-GZ1-6
TATAGTCAGTCTTTTATAAATAAGATACAATGCTTTTAAAATAAAGAGAAAGATATAATCATTATGACTTACTCAGCAGACTTTCGAACGCAAGTTATAAAAAGCGTCAAAGACAAAGACATGAGCATTCGTCAAGCTTGTATTTTCTATGACATCAGCAAAACCACTTTACAGCGTTGGCTGAAAAACCCAAGTATCAAACAAACTCGGGATAAGCCACCCAGTAAAATACCAAATGAAGCACTTCTCAAAGACGTCGCGCAGTATCCAGACGATTACATGTACGAGCGAGCTCAACGTTTAGGCTGTAGCAAGTCAGGCATTGATATTGCCCTAAAGCGCCTTGGTATCAGTCAAAAAAAAAGACCTTAGAACATCCAAAAGCGTGTCCGATAAAAAGAGCAGCGTATCAGAGTAAGCTCAATAGTTTTATGCAGCAAGGCTATCCCATTGTGTACATGGATGAAAGCGGCTTTGAGGCTGAAACCATTCGTTCTCATGGCTATGCACCGATAGGTAAACCCTGTATCGACAGCTATAACTGGCAAGCAAGAAAGCGCACTAACGTTATTGGTGCGCTCTATGAAAAAATGTTATTTGCCTTAGATTACTTTGAGCAAAATATTAACAGCAGCATATTCTACCACTGGTGCAAACACACGCTAATACCAAGTCTTAAAACAAAATGTGTGATCGTGATGGACAATGCTAGATTTCATAAGAACAAATGCATTCAAAAACTACTGAACAGACATGGCCATCGTATTCTTTGGTTGCCACCCTACAGCCCTGATCTAAATCCCATTGAAAAGAAGTGGGCACAGGCAAAATTTCTACGTCAAGGCTGGATGGAGAATAATCTACCTAAGCTGTTTCATGATATGGGTTGTATCTCTTTTATTCTAGACTGACTATATTAATGATTTTGTCCCATTCATGCTTTATTTGTCCTTTATAAGAACCGCCAATGACTGCCTCTAATGCTTGTATAAACACTCTTATTGTAATTTATTAATGATAACAATAATCATTAGTGTTATCATTATTTCCGTATTGAACATTCATATCTTTTAACTCAAGACCCTCAACTACTTCTATCTGAAAGGAAATACGATGTCGTCTCTTTTACGTTCCGAATCTGCCCGAAAAAAACAATTAAAAATGGCAGTCAGGATTGGCTTATTAATGAGTATTAGCCATGCTGCATACGCTGAAGAAACGGCAAATAATATTGAAGATGTCCAAAACAAAGATGAGAATGTTGCTACGGTTAATCCGACCCCAGCGACGACCTTAGATACTATTACTGTTTATGCCGATAGCTACCGCAGTACAGGCACCAAAACTGCATTAGACCCTAACGATGCTCCAATGAGCTATAGCAGAATCAATCAAGAACTATTACAAAAACGTCAAGCAGATAGCGTTAATGCGGCGTTACGTTATGAGCCCGGCGTGAGTGCTGAGAGCCGCGGTACAGTATCTATTTTTGATGAATACAACATTCGCGGTTTTAAGACTTACTCCAATTTTTATGATGGATTACGCCTCCCCTATGACGGCGCTTGGAATTTGATGCCGCAAGTAGACATTTATGCGACTGAAGCGGTAGAAATATTAAAAGGCCCAGCATCCTCACTTTATGGCTACGCGGCTCCAGGTGGCATGGTCAATCAGGTCGCCAAAACGCCAAAAAGCACTCAAGAGTCTGAAGTACAGGTGCGCCTTGGCAATCAAAACCTCAAAGAAGTGGCAGTCGATACGACCGGCCCTATCTCAGATACGCTCAATTATCGCTTGGTGGCATTAAAACGTAAAAAAGATGGACAGATGCAGACCACAGAAGAAGAACGCACTTTAATTAATCCGTCACTTGAATGGCGACCGACAGAAGATGTCTCCGTTCTTGCCAATCTTTTTTATCAAGACGATCCCGAGATGGTGCCTTCCACTCCGCTGCCGGCTGCTGGGACAGTCTACAATGCCAGCTATGGCAAGCTAGATAGTGATGCCTACGCAGGTGACGAGTGGAATCATTTTAGCAAAGAAGTACTGATGCCAAGTGTGACTGTCAACTGGGCTATCAATGACAAATTAACCTTCAAGAATATCCTACGCTATACCGATGCCGAAGCGCAGCAGCGTAATATGTATAATCAAGAAGGGTTTATCACGGGTAGCGATAATATTTTAAATCGTGTGGCCTATACCACCGATGAAAAGATGAACAACTGGACCACAGACAATCAGCTGGCTTATCAGTTAGATACTGCCAACACCTCGCACAATTTATTATTCGGTGTGGAGTATCAAGAAACGGACAGTAGCGCTACATATTATGATGCTGGCGCAGATGGCACCCCAAACCTTGATTTGTCCAATCCCGATTTTTCGCAAATCAATGCTGGCACTTTGCCATTAGATATTTATCGACAGAAACAAGACATCGAACAAAACCAGCTAGGATTTTATGTACAAGATGAGATGCAGTGGCAAGATTTAACGGTAGTAGCAGGCTTACGTCACGACAATTTTGACAGTACCACTGAGCAAACCGACGCCTCTAAAGGTGCTGTTTATAGTAACAAGACGATTGATAACAGCGCATCAAAAACCAGTGGTCGCCTTGCTGCCATTTATGACTTTGATAATGGCTTCTCTCCTTATGCCAGCTACTCACAATCGTTTCAGCCTGTTGTCGGTAGCAACTTCGTTACTAACAAGGCATTTGAGCCCACCACCGCTGACCAATTAGAGGCTGGTATCAAATATCTGTCCCCAGATCGCGCCACACAAGGAACGTTGGCGGTGTTTGATATTACGCAAAAAAACGTCGTGGTGGCTGATGAAATCAATTACAGAAGTCAAACCCAAACGGGTGAAATTACCTCTAAAGGGTTCGAGGTTTCAGGCAGCCACATGCTAAGTGATTGGGTAGATATTACTGCAAACTACAGCTATACCGACGCTGAGATTACCGAAGATGAATTCAACCCTGACGTGGTCGGTAACACTCCTGCCCAAACTGCTAAGCACAAGGCGACACTGTGGGCAGACTATTACGCCACAGATAAATTGACCCTCAATGCAGGGGTTCGCTATGAAGGCGGCATGCAGCTTGATAAGCAAAATTCAGACGAGCTGCCAAGTGTGACATTGGTAGATATTGGTGGCAGCTATCAAATCAATCCGATGCTCACTGTTGGCGCTAGTATCAATAATTTGTTTGATAAAACCTATGTCGGTACTTGCTACGATAGCAATAACTGCTGGATGGGACCTGAGCGCCAGATGTCCGTAAGCCTAAAGGCCAACTTTTAAACAATATAGAGCTTATCATTACTAGAGAATGCCTGTCTTATATACTGGCGTTATCTAAACTGATCACTTGAAAAATGAAACACTTAAATTAAGAAAGGCATTAAAATGGCAAAACCTGCTCCAAGAACATTGAATGTTGTTCGCACCAAATACATAACGCCACAGATGTGCCGCGTCACGCTTGGCGGTGCTGGACTGACTGATTTTCCGGCAGATCAAGAAAGCGCTTATATTAAACTCATATTTCCTCAAGACCATGGGGCTCGACCACTGATGCGCACTTATACCATTAGTAGTCAACGTGAGGATGAAATAGATGTCGATTTTGCTTTGCATGACGCTGAAGGCCCTGCTTCAATGTGGGCACGTAATGCCCAAGTTGGTGAGCAAATATTGGTCGGCGGCCCAGGACCAAAGAAGCTGATTAATAATGAGGCAGATTGGTTTTTATTGGTTGGTGATATGACAGCGCTACCAGCCATTAGCGTCAATCTTGCCCAGCTACCTGCTAATGCCTGCGGCTATGCAGTCCTTGAAGTCACCAGTGAAGCGGATAAGCAACTACTCAAAAAACCAGACAACGTTGACATTCACTGGGTGATCAACTCACATCCAAATACCGAAAGCAGCCCATTACTTGAAAGGGTTAAAACGCTTACGTGGCTAGCAGGCCGGCCTGCGGTGTGGGCAGCATGTGAATTTCATAGTATGCGCGCCCTGCGCCATTACTTTAAAACATATTTCTCAATACCAAGAACGCATTTATACATATCCAGCTATTGGAAAGTCGATAGCACAGAAGACCAGCATAAAATTGAGAAGCAGAAAGATGCAAAAAACCTAGCATAATATGCTATTTGTCTTTTAATAAATGGTAATGTAATTATCAGTTTTTAATATAATTATTATAAACT
>NZ_JBQSVP010000195.1:0-4194 GCF_052376345.1 Psychrobacter sp. AOP5-GZ1-6
ATCCATCAGACACCGCCAAACGTCAAGGGATCAATGCGGCCACCAACGCGCAGATCAGTATCAAATCAGGGGAAGCACTTGTTCTATCCACTCAGCCGCAGACCCACGCGCAATATGGACAGCATAACTACCAGCACCACACCCCGACTCTGGCCCAAACTGCATTAGGTGGTCAGCATTTAACTGAGCGTTTAACGCAACTGGCAACAGGACTTGGTAGACAGGTCAATGACCATAACTCGATTAAGATGCAACTTGAGACTATCGCAGAGGAACAGCAAACCAAAACCCATCAACAAGCGCCCTATACGCTGATTGATAGTGCGGCTGATAGCAGCTATGTCAGTGAAGACACGCTCATTCAACGTTCAATGGGTGAAATGATTACTACGACTCAAGCGAACATGATGATCAGTAGTGGTGAGACTCATAATCAAATCAGTAATGAAGCACTGAACATCATAGCGGACGGTCAAGTGAGCATGACTAATGCTAAAGAGACTATTACCCTCTCCGCCCATACAGGGAAACTAGAAGCAACTGCCAAGCAAGATGTCAACATCGCTTCCTCAACCAAAGAGGTTGAGGTGGTGGCTACGAATAAGATTACGATCACAGCAGGGGGTGCGAGTATCACCCTTGATGGTGCTGATATTACGATAGTAGCAAA
The DNA here is from genome assembly GCF_052376345.1 of Psychrobacter sp. AOP5-GZ1-6. Lineage (NCBI taxonomy): Bacteria > Pseudomonadati > Pseudomonadota > Gammaproteobacteria > Moraxellales > Moraxellaceae > Psychrobacter > Psychrobacter sp. AOP5-GZ1-6. The sequence goes on from NZ_JBQSVP010000195.1 coordinate 671, forward strand.
AGAGGTGACGGAGAAAGGCGGTAAGCATGGTAAGGCTGGGGGTGGGATGGATGGTTTGGGGCTTTTGGGGATGCCGACTACTCCAACAGCGTATCGCTTGCGCTTTCATCTAAAGAACGATGATGAAGTTCCTTATAGCTACACGCCGTACATAATAACTAATGAAAATACGGATGAAAAATTTGAAGGGGTAACGGATAAAGACGGTCATACTTCGACTTACTACTCTAGTACTCCTGATGGTTTTAATATTCATCTACAGATTGAGGGCATAGAATATGGCGACTAATTTACCAAATAGCGGAGGTACTGCTTCACGGGACAAAGACTACACGGTTGAATGTACAATATCAGATGTTGCACCGTTTACTGTACATTTTAGGCAGCCCAAAGATATGGCTGGACGTTACGGTTTTGATTATCCTAGGGATGCTGATAGATATCCTATAGAAGAAATATTTGAAGATGTATCTGGTAATAAAATTATAGACAATAGGAAATTGTTTATAGGTAATATAACGAACTTTAATAACATCTACCTAAAAGGTTCTAAATTATCTCACAAATTAAAAAGCAAAGACTATCTACCTGCTTGGTTAGTCTTGTTTCCTCATACGACTAGTGCTGTGTATAAAGGTGGCTCAGACATGCACTCACTTGGTGTCAAACTAGACTTAGAAATTCAGCAATTGATTGGTGATAAATCGTCACTAAGCGCAGGTAAATTCAAGACCTTAGAGTTTGCATCCTCAAATCCTAACAAATTAACTGTTTATCCTGAAACTATATCAATAGCTAAAATTCTTAACAAAGGTGTTACCGAAACCATAGTAGATGGAAAAAAAGGCACTACTCGAAATGACTATATTTCTAAAAAGGCTATTCTCATTAAAGGTGTTAAAAATCAATTACTAACTCAAAATGAAAGCATCGCTGTGTATGCTGTTTCAGACAAGTGCAAAGCTTTGGTTGGCGAACTAATGGTGCACAAAAATAATGTCACTTATAAAGCGGATCTTGTATTTGTAGATGTGACTTCTTCATCAAACTCTAACGTTAACTCTGCAAGCGATATTGAATACTATTTAAAGTTTTTATCATTTAATCAAGCTTTAATAAGAGCGGAAAAGGTAGTACAGTCGACTTTTAAGCTACATCTAATCAGTCAACCGAAAGTTCTAAGTTTCTTGGCAACCTATAGAGCTGGGGTTGCTGGAATTCAAAAAAAGGATCCAAGTCTAAATGCTCGTGATGCTCTGAATAAATTCCTTGATATCATTAAAAAAGAATTTATAGACATTTACGAATCTTACGGTAAACACATTCATACCGACGCAAATGGTAATAGAATTAAACTAAATGATGCGAAAAACCCAAAGACTTTTATCTTTAATACAGACTTAGAGGCTGGAAGAATAAACGGTTTTGCTCCAGGTGATGTAGTAGGAGGTAAATTCCAATGGGGCAATATTATTATAATTTTTAAGCAAGCTAATACAAACAAAGATACATTGGTTCACGAAATAGGTCATAGCTTAACACTCCGCCATGTCTTTGACTCTAAAGCTCCATATCGATTTTATCAAGGTTATAGCAACAAGGTAATGGACTACACTTGGTATCGTGGAAAAAGGAATGCTAAGAATAAAAACAAACGAATTTTGTTTCCAAGATATCAGTGGTATAAAATGCAGAATGACACAAGCACCTATAAGTTATAAGGGTTTTTATGAAAATTTTATTATTAGTACCTATGTTAAGTATTTTATTGATATCTTGTGACGCCTTTTCAACAAACGATAATACTAAGGACGAAAATACTGATAACTTAAAGCATATTATAGAAGAAGAAAAAATAAAGGAAGATGCTTTGAGAGTAATCGAAGCAGATATAGTTATATCAGAACCTTCAGTTGACTGGGAGCCAAGAATAATAAAAACACCAGTTAGTCAACCACATAAGCCCTTTTATTTTCCCGAATCGAGGGCTCAAGAAATAAAGAATTATTTATACAGAGAAATTGATAGCAACTTAATTAAAGGAAAGCAATTAGATGAAAATAAATATCTATTTCGAGGATATATCCAATATATAGATGGCATTGATTTTGATTACTCTTTCATTAAAGATACAGAAGGGTACTTTGGTAAAACATATACATTATCTAGTGACTATAAATCAAATGAAGAATTTAGTAAATTACATATGAATTTAATATACAAAATGTTAGAGATAAGTAGTATAGAAAATCCTCAACAATTCTTTCAAGAGTTAATAAATAGCCCTAAAATTACAAAATACACAGGATGTACTGTGCAACTTAAACAAGCTAAATACGGTGTGATAGATCTTACCTCTTGCGAAGAAGATGATGCAACAGTACTAGCTTTATATAATCCAGAATTAGAATAAAAATAATTGTTAAGTAGCTTCAAGGCATCAGCGCCACTACCAATGCCCAAATCAGTATCAAATCTGGCGAAGCACTTGTTCTATCAACTCAGCCGCAGACCCACGCGCAAGTCCAAGAGCACAATTATCAACAGCATACCCCGACCCTCACCCAAACTGGTCTTGGCGGACAGCACCTAGCGGCGCGTTTAACGCAGTTAGCAACGGGACTGGGACGTCAGGTCAATGACCATAAAGCGATTAAGACGCAGTTAGAAACTATCGCAGAGGAGCAGCAAACCAAAACCCATCAACAAGCGCCCTATACGCTGATCGATGGCGCTGCTGATACGAGCTATGTCAGTGACGAGACGCTGATTCAACGATCTATGGGTGAGATGATAACGACCTCTCAGCAAGATATGATGGTAAGTAGTGGTGATGGTCATCATCAGGTCAGTAGTGAGTCTTTGACAATGGTTGCTGATGGTCAATTCAGTATGACCAATGGTAAAGACAATATTATGCTGTCTGCGCATACAGGCAAGCTTGAGGCAACGGCGAAGCAAGATGTGAATGTATCATCCTCGACTAAGGAGGTTGAGGTGGTAGCAACGAATAAGATTACGCTGACGGCGGGCGGTGCGAGTATCACTTTAGATGGCGGTGATATTACGATTGCGGCGATGCAGTTTACGGAGAAGGCTGGTAAGCATAGCCGTGATGGCGGCGGGATGGATGGACAGGGGTTGGCGGGGTTGCCGAGTAAACAGCTAAAACTTACTAAAAGTATGCTAAACCTTATGTACGGTGAAGGGTTTCAGCTATTAGAAAAGGAAACTCAGTTACCTATTGCCAATCAAACGGTTTGGATTAAACGTGCAAATGGTGATGTACAAATGCTACAGACAGACAAAGAAGGCAAAACCCCACAAATAACAGAAGATAAAGAAGAAGACATTGAGCTACTAAATCCTCCACAGCTTGAAATATTTATTGGGTAAAACTATGGCAGCCGATTATAGAGTATTACTAACTAACTTTAGTTATCACTCAGATAAAACTATTACGGTAACAGGGACTAAACAGGGCTCAAAAGAAGAATTCACACTTAAATGTACTGCTGAGCAGC
>NZ_JBQSVP010000196.1:0-4124 GCF_052376345.1 Psychrobacter sp. AOP5-GZ1-6
TGATCACGCCCATCTTGAGCATGGCAGCCACTTGACCATCATCGACGTTTAGCTGTGAATACGCTTGCTCATCTCTATGATCGCTGATCCACTCTGATAGGCCATTATCTGTATTACGATAGCCGCTCTCAACAGCTTGTTCATTGTCGGTGGCAAATAGGCTAGGGCGCGTACTGGACAATAAGCTACCAGTATTGATTAAGTGCTCACCATCACCGATAGACTGCATCAGGGTTTGATCATCAGATCTATGGGTAAAGTGACTGCCGTAGTTGGCCCCTGCTTGGGTCTCTGTCCGATTGATAGGTTGGGCAGGGCTGTCCAGCAGATAGCTCTTGGTCGGGGTCATGTGATTGCGACTGTCGGTATCGCTTTGATCATCTGTGATACCAGTCATTGGCGGTAGCACGCGTTTACTATATAAGCTACCCACCCACGGTGTGTCTGCGGTAATCAGACGCAGTTGGGTCAAGTGAATGCCTGCTTCTAATGTTGAGGCATGACGTTCATGGTAGCGACGACTGATGGTCAGACCTGTCACGTGTGCCAGACTATTGCGCGCCAAGTGTACGATATGGGTGGCACGGTAGTGCTGATTGAGATGGTTGTGATCGACCAATATAAAAGTATCGGCAACATTCAAATCAGTGGCATGGGCGAGTGCATGATAGACGCTGTAGTGTCCTTGATGATAGTTTGCGACGACAGTCGCTTCATCGATGCTCTCGGTATCGGTCACTGGGGCAAACGCAGCAGGGGTGTCGAGCGTAAGAGTTTGGCCACTTACCTGATTGTCCTCGTCAGCACTATTTCCATCAGTGTTGCTGTTTATAGCAACATCAGCGGATTGAGTGGGGTGTGATAAGGTTTGCTGTAGCCGTTCCTACTTTTCGCTACTATCTTGACTAATCACAAGAGCAGGCACTAGAGCTTGAGTCGTTTTTGCGCTACGATAAGATCTCTGTCTAAATGCCTGAAATCTTTTGATCATCCAAGGATCTCCATTGCAATTATGGCTAGTGGTGACATTAAAATCTTGCAAAGAGTGGTTGTAGTTGGAGTGGATTTATTGAACAGTATTCACCTGTATCATAGCTGTCATCCATATCTTTATCGCCAATTGCTTGATAGTTATCAGCCATATTTAAATAGGCTATTGTTCTGTTTGGATCAGAAATTATAATAGAGTCGTTTATTTGAGTTAGGATATTTATAAATGAGTACAAAAATAGCAATATATAAATAGAAAAGCCCTTGGATACATACGGGTACCGCTAAGTTGTAGTTTGAATTATTATCAAAGGCTGTTATAAAAGACATCCAAGCATAGTGGCTGCATGTTTGAAAATAAAAAATATATGATATGTTTGAATTTTCAACAAGCTTAAACCTTCTATTATAGGGAATTTTACATCATCAGAATATAAAAAGTAAATTTAGAAATCAAATGTATAGACCCATTGAGTAATGCTTTTGTCAGGCTTAATAGTCCAAACAATATTATTTGTATTACCATCAGTTCCATTGGAAGCAGTTAGATATATATTTCCTGATTTTTTGTCAAAGTATGCTACATGAGAGTTTATATTAATATTTTCGATGTTTTTTATTTTTTCTTGACTTAAGCAATTGAGTCTGTCGTTAATGCAAATGCTTGTGTAATTATTCTCATTGTATCTTATATAAATTTTATTTTTTTTGTTATATAAAACATGAAGGTTGCTCAAAGATTTATATTTGAATTTATTTTCTAAAACTAAGATTCTAGAGGTATGTATATATCCTAGACCTTTCTTAGTTTGAGAATAACAAAAATCATCCACTCTGCCACCCTCATTGTAACAATAAATGAGTGTACCATTATCTATCTTATCAATAATTTTAGATTTTAAATCAGGTAGTTTTCTCAGATTAACATGACCATCAGAGTCGTTGATAATACCATATCCACTAATATCATAATTATAGAAAGTATTAGAAGCTGCTGAAGCTGAAAATAGCAAGGTCAAGCCTATCAAATAAAGTTTTTTCATATGATTAATCCTTTATTCATTCGGGGTTGCACCAGATGGTGGAATATGATTATTTGGATTTCCATCAATATTTATCTTAGTTTTTATTGATTTTTGAGTCTTGAGTATTTCATTAATCTTGTCTCGAATACTGGTTAGCTCCTTTTTTGACCCGCTTAAACCGACACAACCCAAAGTTCCTTTATTATTACCGTCAGGATGTATACGTAGCAAAGATCTTTTGGTGCTAAACTGAGGGTCAATATTAAAGCTAAAACCGACTCCATTCTTGTTCATACCTTTACTGTAACTACCTGCTTCAGTTCTATCACGATACGTATGCGTAGTATATTCTCCATTAGGAGGCGCACCACTACCGAACCCTCCACTATTTGCAACAATAGACATTTCAAGCTTATTTCCCTTATAAATATATAAATTACCTATACCCAGTATTTCTGATACCATTTTCCCATCAATAACGATTAAATATTCTCCTAAGTTCCTTGTAATATTGACATTTGATAATGCAGCCATAAGAGGTACAGCTTTGATAATTGTTAATTCTTTATCAGATAAATTATCAAACTTATTACCGATTTCACTCATTAATTACCTCTTTTATTATTGATTCGCTGATAAATAGGATTCATGTATTATACTTATCAATAACACCATATCTCAACGCTGTAGTAGTACTCTCTTTGGAATGCTCTTATCTTTACCAAGGTTAGTCATTTTCTCATAATATTTTTTATAGTATTCATCCGCTTTAGTTTCATCGCCAATGGCTTGATAATTATCAGCGATATTCAAGTAAGCTACCGCTCTTTCAGGATGAGAGCTTATGACAGAGTCTAACAACTCTATAGCTTCATTGTGATAGCCATACTGTCCAAAGTAAAAAGCGAGGTTATTTGATAACTCTATATCGTCTTCATAGTAGTAAAGAGCGTCGATGTAATCTTCAGGCATACATCCGTCACCACTATCAGAATCGTTAGTTTGAATGAGTGATTCGACGATCGCCTGTTTGTTAGGGGTATCTTTGTCCATTAGTAGCTGATACTTATCTAACAAAATGTCAGGAATTACCTTTTCGCCTTTGTAGAAACCAGTCGAAAATAATTTTTGATTAATTTTTCCAAAATTGATTAACGATAATAGACTGTGTGTAGTTGGAGGCTCGATATTTTTAATAGAGTCTAGTTCGTGACCACAATAATTTAAATATAGCAACTGGTAAGTATTAATCAATATAAAATCATTTTTTCTCTTATCAAATAAGAATTCCAGCACATAATGATTTTGCTGACCATCTTGTCTTAATTTGATTTGTAATAAAGGATTTAGATTTAGAAATCGGTTATTAGTAAAATCACCTAACATGTAATTTAAATCACTTTGTTCTGATAAATAGTTTGTATTCTCAGAGCGAGTATTGACATCAAAATATCGTAATTCCTGATTATATGTTCTACTCGTTGGCAATTGAATTACTTTCATACCATCAGCCGTTTGGTATTTTACTACTGATGAACCGTCATCACTTTCTGTGACTGCTAGTTCGGGGAATGAAACATTGTAAGAAGCGGAAACTTGCTTATCATCAGCCTCATCTGAGGAGTAAGCACAGCCGCTAAGCAGCAAAAAACTTAAGAAAAAAGATTTATAATTCATAGTATTTAGTCTGCCATAATCGCATAAAATTTTGTAAAGTTATTCTTACGCTTCTGGCGGCTTGTTGTGTGATAATTTACATCATCAGTGATTGAATCAACTACTGCACCAGTTTTACCTTTATCTGCTTTTTGATTAAGTTTTTGCCACTCCCAAAAACCAAGCGCAGTTAAAATACCTTCACGTGTATTTAAAACGCTGTCTGGATTACTTACTATATTTAATCTCTCTTCAGGCATCTTATTATTTAATATTTCATTAACTTTTTTATAATTACCTTTCCAAGTTAATTGAATGAAACCTTTCCCCTTATATAGCAATCCTGTAAGATCTCCACCTTTTACTACATTGTCATAATCAAAATACCCATCATCAGTGTTACAAGCATAAACTCTTTTTGCAATTTCATTTTTTTGCGGAATCTGAGAGTAG
>NZ_JBQSVP010000197.1:0-4109 GCF_052376345.1 Psychrobacter sp. AOP5-GZ1-6
TTAGAAGTGATGTGTTCTGAGTTGCTATATCCTTTATAGAGCTCGTTACCGACACGATAACCGCTTAAACGCGCACAACAATGCGCCTATAGGCAAAATACCTTGCTATTACTCGATGAAAAGTGATAACCCTATGATAAATATTACAACCCTAGTTACTCGCTGCTTGTCTACCACCCTACTTACTGTCATTACTAGTACTTTAACCTTTTCTGTTACAGCTTATGCAGATAGTATGTACATCAAAAAAAGTAGCGACGGTCAAATACTACTTACCAATCGCAGTCAAACTAGTGGTGACTTTGATAAATTTACTCAAACAGTCAAAGTTACCCACTATAGAAACTCTAAGATGTACGACGATAGCAATAACAATAACTACGGAAGCAGCGCCGCTAGTAAAAGCAGTAGCCGCAATGCTTATGATAGCTATATTCGTGCCTCAGCCCAGCGTCATGGCGTAGATCCAGCGCTCATGAAAGCAATGATGCATACTGAATCAGCATTTAATCCCAATGCACGCTCACCAGTTGGCGCACAAGGTCTGATGCAACTAATGCCTGCCACTGCCCGCCGCTTTAAAGTAAATAATCCTTGGAACCCAGCCGAAAATATCGAGGGCTCAGCTAAATATATCGCTTGGCTCATGCGCCGTTTTGACAATAGAATTGAATATGCTGTGGCAGGCTATAATGCAGGGGAAGGCAATGTCGATAAATACGGTGGCATCCCTCCCTTCAAAGAAACACAGAACTATGTTAAAAAAGTAATGAGCCGCTATCATAGTTTGTATAAAAATGATTCAGGCCTATATGGCGTGACTATGAGCGCTAGTAACCAAAACAATAATACAAGCAGTGGTCTTAAAAATGTCAGTTATGGCACCAGTAGTAATGGTAACAGTGCCAGTTATGTCAACTCAGCGTATGCTGCTTTACGCTAAAACATTAAGTCGCTAAAAAGCTAGCGTATGTAAAACAGTAACCCCAAGATAAGTAAGCTAGACATAAAAAAGCCCGTTAACTAATTAACGGGCTTTTTTATGTTTCTTAGATTCAAAAACAAGCTTGTTTAAACAATCAGTAAGCACTACATCAAGCAATTGATACAATGCTCACAATTAACATAGCGCTTACGATATTTTAAAACTTACTTGTTAGCTGCTTGAGTCGCAGCAACTTCAGCAGCAAAATCTTCTTGCTTCTTCTCAATGCCTTCACCAACTTCTAGACGTTTGAAACCAAGTACTTTAACGCCTTCAGATTTTAGTACGTCACCAACTTTTTTATCGTTGTCCATAACGTATGGCTGACGTAGTAAAGTTACTTCGTCTAAGTACTTACGTAAGCCACCTTCGATCATTTTTTCAACGATATTGTCAGGTTTGCCAGACTCTTTAGCTTTGGCTTCGATGATGTCTTTTTCACGTGCTAGTACGTCAGCAGAAACGTCTTCGTCATTAACCGCAACCGGGTTAAATGCAGCGATGTGCATGGCAAGGTTCTTACCAGTGTCTGCAGTACCACCTTCATAAGAAACGACCACACCGATACGTAGACCATGACGGTATGCAGCGATGTTTGCACCTTCAAGTACTTCAACACGGCGAACCTGAATGTTTTCACCGATTTTTTGTACTAATGATACACGTGCTTCTTCAACTGTTTGACCATCGCCATAAGGCAATGCAGAGATAGCGGAAACGTCTGTTACGTTATTCTCTAGGGCAATATTAGCTACTTTTTCTGCAAATGCAGTGAAGCTATCATCTTTTGCAACGAAGTCAGTTTGGCAGTTAACTTCTAACAAAAATGCTTTGTTTTCGCCTTGGGCAATGATGATTGCGCCATCAGCTGCGATGTTACCCGCTTTTTTAGCTGCTTTAGCTTGACCAGATTTACGTAGGTTATCAATAGCAACTTCAACATCGCCGTTTGATTCTTCTAACGCTTTTTTACATTCCATCATGCCAAGACCAGTACGGTCACGCAATTCTTTTACCATTTTGGCAGATACTTTTACTTCTGACATAAGAGTCACCTTAGTATTGTTATGTTGGATATAGTCAAGTCCGTATAAATCCGCTACGTCGTTATCCTCGCTAACCATACTAATGTATAGCTTGCATTTGGCTTACTTGTCTCGAAATCATTTGGATTCAACTATAGTGCTTAACTTTTGCTAATATTTTTTACTGTATAGCCATGCAATCTGATTGTATGATGTCACTGTTTCCGTGATAACCGTATCTATTGTAAATAGTCATCATAGACACTGTATAGTGCGGAAAAACATAGGCGATAATACTCGCCTACTAACTGCCTATCCATCAACAACAAGGCATGACGAGTAAAACTACATCATGCCTATTGTAAGCTTATACGCTGTTAATAACCTCATAAGTGTACTGATAGATACGCTATCAAATTATTCTTATTAAGTTAAACCTTTTCGGCCAGCTATTTATTCTGCTGGAGTTGCAGCTTCTTCTGCTTTAGCTTCAGCTGGTGCTTCTTCAGCAGCAGGTGCTTGCTCAGCTTTGCCGCCAGCTTGAGTCTGTGCATATTCTTTACCAGCAATAATAGCATCAGCCATAGAGGTAACATACAAAGTCACCGCACGGATAGCATCATCGTTAGCTGGAATGATGTAATCAACGTTATCTGGGCTAGAGTTTGTATCAACGATACCAATAACTGGGATACCCAAATTCTTGGCTTCTTTGATAGCAATCGCTTCATGATCCACGTCTACAACAAAGATAGCATCAGGTAGGCCGCCCATGTCTTTGATACCGCCTAGTGAACGCTCAAGTTTTTCCATATCGCGAGTACGTTCTAACGCTTCACGCTTAGTTAGCTTCGCGAAAGTACCGTCTTCTGATTGCTTTTCCAGCTCTTTTAGACGATTGATTGACTGGCGTAGTGTTTTCCAGTTAGTCAACATGCCACCTAACCAGCGATGGTCAACGTACGGCATACCAGCGCGGGCAGCTTGCTCACGGATGATGCCGCTTGCAGCGCGTTTAGTACCAACAAACAATACTTTGTTTTTCTTGGCAGCTAGGCCGTTTACATAAGTCAAAGCTTCATTAAACGCTTTTACTGTGTGCTCTAGGTTGATGATGTGGATCTTGTTACGTGCACCAAAGATGTATGGTCCCATTTTTGGGTTCCAAAAACGTGTTTGGTGGCCAAAGTGAGCACCGGCTTGTAATAAGTCGCGCATTTCGATTTTGGTTGGGTTCTTTGTAGCCATGTTAAATTTTCCTATTGGTTGGGTTATGCCTCCACATCACAAAAACTGCCTATCTAGCGACACGCATCTGCTAACGGTTAATGCTCATTAAAACAACACTAACTTTTATACAAATTAATCAAGTCGCCAAACACCCAGCAATTCTTTGCCATGATGTGTGTGTCATTGGTTGGTTTAAAAAAGAAGCTATTATTAAAATTGGTAAAACATCAAACTCTAACTTATAAAATAGCTGCGCCGTATTTTATCATATATTCCACAATCATCTCCAGTCATTTATTAGTATAACGCATTAAAATAAAAGCGAAATATAATCTTTTCTACAAACAAAAAAAGCGACACTAATGTGTCGCTTTTTGAAGTTACTTTGACTGTATATACTTTGCTCTATATCTGATTATGCGATACAAATACCAATAACCGCTTTATAACCATGCCAAGTAAATGGTGTGACATAGCTCTGTCGGTCTTTAGGCAAATAAGACACACTCGGGACACCTTCAACAATGTGAGGTGGTGAGATAATAAACTCAGCACCAAACTCAGTACGAGCATTACCAGAGATGGTATTAGCCATCTCACCCAGTAAATCTTTCATCATTTTGATTGATGAGTCAGGCTCGCCCATCACTTTGATGATCTCTCGCAACATCGCACTTGGCGCACTGACATAGACACAACCCTCAAGTGGGCCCGATATCTCAATCACACCACTATAATCATAGCCAACGGCACTTCTGTTATGATTCAAATAAGGTGTGTCAATAGATGCTTCTGAGCCCTTTATCTGTACAAAAAAAGCATTTATTGAGCTAAGAAACACACCTAATTTTTCTACTTTAACCATAATA
>NZ_JBQSVP010000198.1:0-3965 GCF_052376345.1 Psychrobacter sp. AOP5-GZ1-6
GTCGATGACGGTTGGTAGTGAGTCAGGACAGGTCAATGTGTCGAGTCCGAAGCGGATTAAGCTGCAAACGTCAGCAGGAGCATCCATTACGATTGATGATAGCGGGATTAAGCTGGTGTGTCCGGGGACGATTAAGATTCAGGCGGTGAAGAAGAGTTTGGTTCCGGGGGGCTTTGCGAAATATGGCGTGCTTGACTATCAAGATCCGCACGATGAGATGTTTGTGATTAAAGATACGCTGGGCAATATTGTGCCTGGGTTTGCTTATAAAATTGAGACCTCTGACGGTAAAATCTACCGCGGCGTAACCAATGACAAGGGTGAAACCATGAGAGTCCATACTGGTGCTGAAACGGCTGACCTGATCGTAAAAGCAGATATTGACTAGAAAAGTTAACGGTAAACAAAGCATACCTGACAGGAAAAATAAGATGATAAGTAGTTCAGACGATCAAGAAAAGCCATTAAATAAAATACCTGCTCCATCGAACACAACTGAAGGATCGACAGTTGAGTTAGAAATACGCCGTGTTGAGTTTAACGTTTATTTCGATGGCACATGGAATAGTAAATTTAATTCCAACTGGTACAACGATAGTAACTGGTATCAAAGTGATAGATACAGTATAGACGGTAAGATTTATGACCATGATGATTCATCTACAGAAAAAAAATACCAAAAAATGTATAAGGCAGATGAAACCAGCTTTGCGCGGGCACCAACAGGTGTTGATCAGATGAACCGCGCTGCTCGTACAGACGACCCTTATATCATTCCTGTATATGTAGATGGCTCAGGTACGACAACGCCCTCAGATGATCCTTATGCACTTGATGATGTGAATGACTACAAGGGCTCTGAAGCCGCTATGAAATCTGACAGCGCCTTTGGTAGTGGTCTTGGTAGGGGAGACACTGGTGTTTATGCAAAACTAGAAAAAATGTGTGAGCAAGTTCAAGATAAATTAGAAGCTGTAAAAAAGAAAAGTAAAGTTCCTATCCATATTGTCATGTTCGATGTCTATGGTTTTAGTCGCGGCGCAGCAACGGCACGTATGTTTGTTAATCGTATCATTAAAGAAAGGGACAAAGAACTATTAACATATTATGGGCTTGATTTAACAGAATATACAGTCATGGTTAGATTTGTCGGATTGTTTGATACGGTCAGCTCTATAGGAACAAATCATACCAATGATGTAAAAGGAGACAAACAAGGTTTGGCATTTGCCAAAGGCAAAATTACCAGCAAGATAGTTCATCTAGTCGCAGGGCATGAGTTTCGCCAAAAATTTTCTGTCACCAGCATCCAGCAGGCAGTGGCGCGCGGCTATGGCTTGGAGGTGGTACTACCTGGCAATCATACCGATATTGGTGATGGTAAGAATACCAAGAAAAAATATAACGAAAAGACAAAAGAATATGAATTCGCTGGTAACGTTGATAAGAAAACTATCATTCAGCGAAAATCTTGGTCAATTTCTAATATGGTGACAACGCCTGCAAGAGCAATACTCGGGGTAATCGGTGACGCTATTGAAGACCAAAACGAGATGATAGACGCTATGAATCAAGCATCACTCGAAACTGCCATGCAGATACTTATCAAACAAGGTTGGTTTGTTAATACGAAAAAAACAGAAAAAACTGCAGAAAAAACAGAGATCTTGATTGAAGAAGACTCACCTTACAAAATGCTTAACGTAAATAGAGCACTGACTGTAGGTTACCCAAAAATTCCGACTTGGATCATGCTCGATCTGATAAAAGAGGCAGGAGCCTATCGTTTTAACGATAATATATTAAAAAAATATGCCATCAGCACCACTAAAGATGACTATTTGAAACAGTTTTATGAAGATATGCAGCCGCAAGTCATGACGCGATGGAAAGCAAATTCTAAAGATTATATATCGGACCATATTATTAACAACAGTCAACACTTGCTACCTTATGTTACTGTAAGCAGCCCCAAACTACAAAAGATCTTGTTTAATAAATACTTGCAGTGGCCAAGTGAAGTCACTCAAAAGACTAGTGAACAAGTTGTATCAGTCAGCCTACCTAGGATTAACCCAAAAACCAATCAATTTTATCGTGCCGTCATTTCTGGTTAGATAATCACAAAGGATACGCTCATGAAGTCAATAAAACTAGCTTTACTCCTAACCAGTCTATTAGGCCTCACTGCCTGTATCGATTTGGGTGCGCGGTTTATGTATGAACAAGACGATTTAAAAACTGACTCTGGCAATGCAGTAGGAGAATGTACCACACAGATCAATCCAGCAACAGGCAAGCCTCTTTTTTCGCCACTACCTAAAAGTTGGGCAAAAGGATACTGGGAAGACAACAACTTGCCTCAAGGCACACTATATTTTGTTTGTGACGGAAATACACCGTTGTTACCAAAGGACTGTCAAGGAAACGAGCTGACCACGCCGCAGCTGCGTCGCTATTGGAAAAAGTATGACTTGCCTGTGGGTACTATAAGATTTGACTGCAGAAACGGTGTACCTAGTGTACCAGCCGATAGATAGTTATTAATCTAATTAGGCTGTCTGTCTTATCTATCATCAAATCGTGGTGATATCACAAAGATATGGTGTACCACTTGAATACGCAATGACAGCGTCATGCTATAGCATAAATAAAGGCACACTTATGAAAAGTATCAAACTCGCCATATTATCACTGCTTATTGCATCGCTCACGGCCTGCATTGTCTTTGGAAAAGATGTATCTCGTGAATTAAAGGGAGTGTTTATGAAAGAGAGTAACACGGGGTTTTCTACAGCAGTATTTGCGCCACGCTACTACCCCATTGAGCTAGTAGCAGGCGAATCTTTTTGGATGTATGACGATGGATCAAGACGCGGTTTTGATGCGTACTCAGGGGGAGGATGGCGGACAGCGAGTGCTGGTGCGTCAGGTGGCTCTCGCATTCCTGATGGCATCAATCTCACGTGGCTGGCGCCAGTAGAAGGCAAATACTATCATGTCAGAGCCAGACTGCCCAAAGCAGAAATAGAAAAACAGTTTCAGCGTACGTTGACTATGGATTTCAAAGACACACCAAATACCGAACGGTTTAAACAAATACAATTAGCACTTGCCCCTGGTGGTTTTGTCTCAGTACGTCTTGGTTGGGCAGAAGTTGTAGAGGTGGCACAGTTTCAAGCAGAAGAAGTAGATATTCCGTGGGAGTATTTTGCACAGGCCAATCATTTTAATCCTGAAGGCTTGAGTGAAGAAGAATATCTATCAGGGTTTGTTGAGGATCAGCCAGAAGAGATACAAGCGCAAGCAGCCAACGGTACCTTTCCTATTGGTAGATGGAAAGCCTTTAATACCCAAAAGTTTCCATGGTATCTCTCCACGCCGCTTGATGTATATGGTTATACCGAATTTTTAATCAACGGTGAAGACAGTTTTATTAAAAGGTCTGAAGTAGATTTAACCACATACAAGAGTAAAAAAGCAGTGCCTGCTTGGTATCGCTTATACTTTAAACATGAGGGCAAACGATACCAAGCGGCTATTGTTTTCAGTAAGAGTGACCCAGATGCCCTAGAAATGCCTGATGGCGATGTCGAGCAGTTTGAGGTTTTTAAAACTTTTTTTGCGGAAAACAAAGAGCCTGCAGCACTAATGGTCAACATTATTGATGGTGAGCTAGTCGCTGATTTAACCGTTGATGGTATCACCATGCAACATCTACCCTTACATGGTAGTTTCTATCGTCTACTAAAAGACGATGAATATAAATGGTTCAAATAAATTTGGTCTAGACATATAAAGATACTCGAATAAGAAGACTCATATACTTACTAGTGGTCAAATAATTTAGGACAGATGATATGAGGTTTAGTTTATCACCCAAATAGCTAAAAGCCTTTTACCTCTAAACAGAACTATAATTCTTTCTGAATATTTCATAAACAACCGCTTTCATCGTTAAAGAT
>NZ_JBQSVP010000199.1:0-3959 GCF_052376345.1 Psychrobacter sp. AOP5-GZ1-6
TACTTTTGCGTTTATTATTACTAAGTTGATTTTACATATAGTTTTAAAATCGAAAATTCATAAGTGGGTTTTTATAGTATTTAGCTATATTATCTCAATTTTTATTTGGTTATATTCAATAACCTTACTAACACCTATTATGAATATCAGTTAAAAAGCAATTTATTGGATATCCTACAAAAATAGCAAAGAGATGTAAGACAATAGACCAAACTCTAATTTTTATGACCTTTCTGACTCAACTAATAACCATATGCTTAGGTTTAGCGTAATGACTTATACTATTTTATTGTGGGCACAAAAAAGCGCCTCCGACATTAAGTGAGAAGCGCTCATTTTACAAAATATTAGTGTAATTTAATCAACAGTTATCAGTTTATTTAAAATTCTTGAGGCTTAAACACGCTCAATAACAGTGGCAATGCCTTGGCCAAGACCGATACACATCGTCGCTAGACCGATTTCAGTATCTGACTGCTCCATCGCGTTTAATAACGTCACAGTGATACGAGCGCCTGAACATCCTAGTGGATGACCCAAGGCAATCGCACCACCATTGATGTTGACGATGTCTTGCTTGTCGGTCAAGTTCAATGCTTTAAGTACTGACAAACCTTGCGCTGCAAAGGCTTCGTTTAGCTCGATGGTTTGCATATCGTCAATGCTCATGCCAGCACGCTTCAATGCTTTATTGGTGGCAGGTACAGGACCATAGCCCATGATAGCCGCATCGCAACCAGCCACTGCCATACTACGGATCCGAGCACGTGGTTTTAGACCTAGATCTTTGGCTTTTTGTGCGCTCATGACTAGCATCGCTGACGCACCGTCAGACAATGCAGATGAGGTGGCCGCTGTTACTGTGCCGCCTTTTGGATCAAAGGCTGGACGTAGTTTTTGCATTTGTTCCATCGTTGCATCCGGACGAATCACTTCATCGACCGTACATAATTGCAGACGACCCGCAGCATCATGACCTTCGATACCGATGATTTCATTATCAAAACGACCTTCAGTGGTCGCAGCCCATGCGCGGCGATGTGACTCAAGACCAAAAACGTCTTGTTCTTCGCGAGTGATGTTATTCATACGACCAAGCATTTCAGCGGTCAAGCCCATCATGTTTGAGGCTTTTGCATAATGCTTAGATGCTGCTGGATTTAGATCAACACCATGCATCATACCGACGTGACCCATGTGCTCAACACCACCGATGATAAAAATATCACCTTGGTTGGTCATAATTTGGGCAGCAGCAGTATGTAGCGCCTGCATAGAAGAACCACATAAACGGTTGACCGTTTGGCCACCAGTAGTTTTTGGAATATCAGCTAGCAGACCGATGTTACGACCGATGTTTAGACCTTGCTCTAGTGTCTGGTTTACACAGCCCCAGATGATGTCTTCTACATCACGTGGATCAAAGTCGTTGCGCTCTACCAGTGCACGCACCAACTCAGCAGACATGCTATCAGCACGTACATGGCGGAACATACCGTTTTTGGTTCTACCCATCGCTGAGCGTACGCCATCTACGATGACCACGTCTTTTGGACTTAAAATTGTCATACCATATTCCTTTTCAATTTTTATTGTCAGTGGCCGTATCACAGCACTCATCATATTTGACTGTCAAATTATTAATAATACATAAATTTCTAACAATCTGATCGAGCCTGTGTACGGCACTTTATCCTAGTAATGACTGCCTATTACGCTGTTGCGTAAAAAGTCTCGCCTGCTGCTGCCATGTCGCGAATCTTTTGCGGGGCTTCATAAGCTTTGCCAAGGTACGCGTACTTGTCACACAATGCCAAGTAATTATCTAGACCCAACTGGTCAATATAACGACAAGGACCACCGCGGAATGGTGGGAAACCAACGCCCATAATCATCGCCATGTCCGCTTCAGATGGCGTACTCACGATGTTGTCTTCTAGGCAACGAACCGTTTCGTTGCAGAAGGCAATCATAGTACGATCGATGATGGCTTGATCATCAAACTCTTGCTTTTCGCTGTCTGTAGTCGCTTTTAGCAGCTCATAAGTCGCCTCATCCGCCACTTTCTTTGGCTTACCGCGCTTATCAGTTTCATATTTGTAGAAACCAATACCGTTTTTCTGACCTAGACGCTCATTGTCATATAGATGCTGAATAGCACCTTTATAATCAGGCTTCATGCGATCAGGGAAACCTTCTGCCATCACTTCTGCGCCATGGACACCTGTGTCTAAACCAACGACGTCGATTAGATACGCAGGGCCCATTGGCCAGCCGAATTTTTCCATAACTTTATCCACATGAGCAAAATCAGCGCCTTGTTTGAGTAGCAGGTCAAAGGCACCAAAGTATGGGAATAGCACACGGTTTACTAGGAAACCTGGGCAGTCATTGACCACTACTGGCACTTTGCCCATTTTTGATGCTAGCGCAACCGTGGTTGCAATCGCTTCTTCAGATGACTTTTCACCGCGGATAACTTCTACTAGCGGCATACGGTGTACTGGGTTAAAGAAATGCATGCCAACGAAGTTTTCTGGACGCTCAAGTGCTTCAGCCAGATAAGTGATAGAGATGGTCGAGGTATTTGATGCTAGGATACAATCATCCTTAACCAAGCCTTCTACCTCTTTTAGTACCGCACGCTTGACGTTTGGATTTTCTACGACTGCTTCGATAACGATGTCAGTATCGCTAAAGTCACCATAATTCAAAGTAGGACGGATACGGCTTAAGGTTTCGCCCATTTTTGCTGGGGTCATCTTGCCGCGATCGACCATTTTGCCAAGTAGCTTGCTGGCTTCGCCCATACCAAGGTCTAATTGCTCAGACTTGATATCTTTCATGATGATTGGCAAGCCTTTACTGGCTGCCTGATAGGCAATACCGCCACCCATGATACCAGCGCCTAGTACGGCCGCTTCATTGATTTCATGTGCTATTTTGCTGTGTTTCTTCGCTAATTTTTTGACTAGCTGATCGCTTAAGAATAGACCCACCAAGCTCTCTGCTTGTGGTGTTTTAGCCGCTTTTGCAAAGCCAGCCGCTTCTACTTCGATCGCTTTATCACGTGGCAAATTAACATGCTTTTCGATGGCTGCAATCGCTAGCGCTGGTGCTGGGTATTGCTTAGGATTTGCTTTGGCAAAGATCATACCTTTAGCACTGTTAAATGCCATGGCTTGCTCAAGCTGATTTAGCTTAACAGGCACCAATTTTTCTTCACGTTTCGCTTTCCAATCAAGCTCACCTGAGATACATTTTTTGACCAAGTCAATCGCGGCATCTTGCAAGTCGTCAGCAGGCACAGTTGCATCAACTAGGCCTAACTTCAAGGCAGCCAATGCTTTCTTTGGTGTACCAGTCGCGATAAGCTCAAGCGCGTTATCAATACCAATGATACGCGTACTACGAACCGTCCCACCAAAACCTGGGAAGATGCCTAATTGGGTTTCTGGTAGACCGATGATGGCTTTTTCGCTCATGACACGGTATTCACAAACCAAGGTCATCTCACAACCACCGCCCATTGCAGCACCATTGATGGCCGCAACTTTTGGAAAGGGTAAGTCTTCAAAACGATTGAACGCGTCATTGACATGAACAACCCAATCTTTGATTTCACTTTCTGATTTTTTGAAAGAACCTACAAATTCTGTGATGTCAGCACCAGCGATAAACACACCTTTGCCTGAAGTGACGATAAGACCTTTTACGTCGTCCGCTTTTTCTAGCGCACTGACCGCTTCACCGAACTGTTTGTTGGTTTCGGCATCAAATTTGTTTACGCTCTCATTTTCAGCGTTGTACTGCATGTTGGCGATGCCATCCTCTAGCATTGTCACCGTGATGCGATTTCCTTGGTATACCATGTGGAACTCCTTTCTATTGTAATAAAAACGATGTAATAAAATTTATGACTGATAAAGTTTATAATTTATAAAGCTACTTTTTAAACT
>NZ_JBQSVP010000200.1:0-3844 GCF_052376345.1 Psychrobacter sp. AOP5-GZ1-6
AAGGAATAAAGTTATGGGCACAGAAACACAATCGCAGGCTAGTGCTGCTGAATTAGAAGCGCTAGATAATGGTTTTATGGGGCATCCTAAACCGTTACGTCCGTTGTTTTTTACAGAAATGTGGGAACGGTTTTCTTATTATAGTATTCGTCCGCTATTAGTATTGTTTATGGTAGCGACGGTCAGTAGTGGCGGTTTTGGCTTCGATGAGGTCACAGCTTCTGCTATCTATGGTATTTTTGCAGGCTCATTGTATTTAGCGGCCGTACCGGGCGGTTGGCTGGCAGATAATTGGCTGGGACAAGAGCGAGCACTGTGGTGGGGCAGTATTATTATCGCCCTAGGTCACTTGTGTATCGCGCTATCCGCTATGTTTGGTATGACGCTATTTTTTGTTGGCCTGATGTGTATCGTTCTCGGTTCAGGTTTATTTAAAACTTGTATTTCAGTAATGGTCGGAGCTTTGTATCCCAAGGGTGATGCACGCCGAGATAGCGGCTTTACTTTATTCTATATGGGTATCAATATCGGTGCGCTATTGGCCGCCCTTATCGTTGGCGTATTTAAAGAAAAAGGTATGTGGCATGTAGGCTTTGGTGTCGGTGGTCTAGGCATGCTGGCTTCATTATTGATTTATCGTTTTTCAGCTAAAAAAACGTTAAATCGCTATGCTCGTGCCAAAAATATCACTCCTGAATGGGAACAAACGACTGGGCTTTTCAAAAATGTAGGTCGCTGGGTGGCAGGGTTTCTGGCGTTACTTGTCGCCATTACTTTGTTGGTGGCGACTGGTATTATGCCATTTAACCCTGAGATGGTTGCCCAATATATGACGTACATCATTGCAGCAGTAGTGATACTGTACTTTGCTGTCATGTTTATTTCACCGCGATTGGACAAAGCCGATAAGCTGCGTTTGCTGATTTGTTTTATCTTAATCATTGGCTCGACGCTATTTTGGTCGAGCTTTGAGCAGCAGCCAACGTCGTTTAACTTATTCGCCGATCGCTATACAGATCTTAACGTTTTAGGCTTTGAAGTGCCTAGTATTTGGTTTCAGTCGCTCAATCCTTTGTTTATTCTCATATTAGCGCCGATCATCAGCATTGTATGGGTCAAGCTTGCAAATCGAGGCCTTGAGCCGAATAGTATGGTAAAGTTTGCGCTTGGTATGTTGCTCGCTGCCGCAGGCTTTGCATTGATGATTTTTGCCTCAAAAAGTATTTTGACTAGCGATGGCGGTTTGGCTTCACCTTTATGGTTAGTCGGTAGTTTATTATTGCTGACGCTTGGTGAGTTAGCGCTCAGTCCTGTTGGTCTGTCTGCAATGACTAAGCTTGCGCCAAAAGGCATGCAAGGTCAGATGATGGGGCTTTTCTTTGCCTCTATCGCCATGGGTAACTTGGTCGCGGCTTTCTTTGGTGGTCATGTCTCGGCTGATAAAATCGAAGGGTTGCCGGGATTATTTACGATGATGACAACCTTTTTGGTGGTCACAGCCGTTATCTTATTGGCATTAGCCAAACCGATCAATAATATGCTACAAAAAAGCGAGCATGCAGATACGCTGAGCTAATTGAAACACAGGGTTAAAGTGATTTGGTATCAATACTAATACCAGCAAAAATGTTAGATGGCGAGACGTGTTACCATCATCGGTGGCACGTTTTATGGTTGCACTTAGTAAGTTATTGACCCCGCGCTATTGAAAGTCCGCTTTCCGCCCAAACATCTAATGATGCTCTGCTGTAATCCTATAAGGCTATTAAAAATAGCTAGCCTCATTTATCTGCTCATTGACAACATTTTAGTTTTTAAGACATTGAACCGCTTACTTAGGTTTAGATACTGAGCATTCAATGAATGGTAAATAACAAACGCTTAAAACAGTTTTACTTGCTCAAATAAGACGACTATCCATAGTCGCCTCACAATATGATTTTTCTAAATCTCATTTTTTTAAAATCAATAAGGACACTTTTTATGAATAAACAAAGCATCCACGATCGTATCGACAGTCTACGTCAGGCATTAGTAGCACAAGACCTGACCGCGATTATCGTACCATCTGCTGATCCTCATCTATCTGAGTATCTGCCAGAATATTGGCAAGCGCGTTTATGGTTGTCAGGATTCACAGGCTCAGTCGGTACGCTCGTTGTTACCGCTGATTTTGCTGGATTATGGACGGACAGCCGCTATTGGGTACACGCCGCTGACCAATTAGAAGGTACAGGTATTAGCTTAGAGAAGCTTGCACCGGGTCAGCCGAATCATATTGATTGGCTCGCCGAGCATTTGGCGGAGGGTGACAGCGTGGCAGTCGATGGCAATGTATTGTCTATCTCTGAACAAGATAGATTGTTAAATGCCTTTGATGCCAATGACATTACGTTAATCACTGAGCGTGACGTATTTACAGAAATATGGAGCGATCGTCCAGCGCTACCAACTGCCAGTCTATATCAACACGATGCGCAGTTTGTCGCGCAGTCTGCTACCTCAAAACTTGCCGCTGTACGCGCAGGTATGGCTGAGGCAGGCGCAACCCATCACTTGCTTTCAAGCTTAGACGATATTGCTTGGCTGACCAATTTGCGTGGCGCTGATGTTGACTATAACCCTGTGTTTTTGGCACATATGCTGATTGATGCTGAAACAGCGACTTTGTTTGTCGATAATAATAAAGTTAGCGCAGATATTGTACAAAGCTTAAAAGACAGCGGTATCACCCTTGCTGATTATGACGCTGTGCAAGATGCATTAGGGACATTGACTGCTGATGACTTATTGCTATTAGATCCGAGTAAAGTGGCAGTGGGTACGCTATCTAAAATGGCAGACGGCGTAGGTTTTATTGAGCAAATGGCGCCAAGCACTTTGTTAAAATCGGTTAAATCTGAGGCTGATATTGATCATGTACGTGAAGCCATGCGTCAAGATGGTGCTGCATTAAGTGAGTTTTTTGCCGTATTTGAGCAGCGCTTAGCAGACGGTGAACGCTTAAGTGAGCTGGACGTCGATAGTATGCTCATCGAAGTGCGCAGTCAGCAGCCACATTATGTCTCACCAAGTTTTCCAACGATTGCAGGCTTTAATGAAAATGGTGCGCTGCCGCATTACCGCGCAACGCCAGAGAAGTTTAGCTACTTAGATGTCAACGAAGGTGAAGGTGGTTTACTACTCATTGACTCAGGCGCTCAGTATCAAAACGGCACGACCGACATCACGCGCGTGGTCGGTATTGGACACGTAAGCAGCGAGCACAAGCGTGACTTCACCACCGTACTCAAAGCCCATATTGCGTTGGCCAAAGCGCATTTCCCTGATGGTATCGCCTCACCGTTAATCGATGCGATATGCCGTGCGCCATTGTGGCAAGCTCAGATGGATTATGGTCATGGTACAGGTCATGGCGTTGGTTATTTCTTGAACGTCCATGAAGGTCCACAAGTTATTGCTTATAGTGCCAGCACGCCGAAAGAGCGCGCGATGAAAGTAGGTATGATATCCAGTAATGAGCCAGGTTTATACCGCGAAGGCAAATGGGGTATTCGTATCGAGAATTTGGTGGTTAACACACCAGTTGCCAATCCTACTGAGACGGAATTCGGTCAATTCTTAAACTTTGAAACCATCACTTATTGCCCAATTGATACCCGTCTAATTGAGCCTGCATTATTAACTCAAGTCGAGATTGATTGGCTTAATGACTATCATAGCCAAGTCTATGCGGAGCTAAAAGACCGTGTTGAAGGCGCGGCACTTGACTGGCTGACTGAGCGTACTAAGGCTATCTAAAGTAAACGCTTATATCTGCGAATCTAAAATAAAAAATCCCCGT
>NZ_JBQSVP010000201.1:0-3843 GCF_052376345.1 Psychrobacter sp. AOP5-GZ1-6
CGAGTCGGGACAAGTGAATATCGCAAGTCCGAAACGCATCAAGCTGCAAACTAGCGCGGGGGCGTCACTGACGATTGATGACAGCGGGATTAAGCTGGTGTGTCCGGGGACGATTAAGATAAAAGCGGTGAAGAAGGGTCTGGTGGGCGGGGCTAGGTGTCACTATACACCACCTGAAGACCCTTATAACGAAATGTATATCGTCAAAGATACTTTAGGTAATCCTGTAGAAGGGTTTGCCTATAAAATTGAGACCGATGAGGGTAAGGTGTATCGCGGGGTTACCAATGAAAAAGGTGAGACTATTCGTATTGGTACGGGAATGAGAAAAGTTGATCTCACATTTAGCGAAAATTTTGATGAGGATGGTGAGTAATGGCTAATCCCACTAATAAAACCAAAGACTCTTTTGTGCCAAAAGAAGTAGATATCAAAACAGTGAATGTATTCTTTGACGGTACAAAGAATAATATGTTTAATACTGATGTATATGATGAAAACGAGCATTCTGACACTAGTAGTTATGCTAATGCGTATTCTAATATAGCGTGGATGTTCAAAAGGGGTAATATAGACAATGGGCAATTTTGGGTATATGTAGAAGGTATTGGGACTCGTAGAGGTGATACCAATGATGAAGTAGCAGGGTATGCTACGGGTGTTGGTGTCACAGGTGTCGCTCAGCGGGCAGAGCAAGCTTTTGATGCAATAGAGGAAGCAGTGGGAAACGCACCTTCCATAATTCACATTAATGTTTTTGGCTTTAGTCGTGGGGCGGCTACTGCCCGTCATTTTGTCCATTTAGCTAAATCAAGTGTTAAGCCATTCCCAAACTGGCAGCTTCCACGCACTAAAATACTTTTTAAATTTGTCGGTCTGTTTGATACGGTCTCTTCTGTTGGTGCAAATTTTAATAATGATGTAGAAGAGTTAAAGTTAGATTTTAGAGACCTTAGCACTACCGATAAAGCGTTTACTAAAGTCTTTCATATTATAGCAGCTGATGAATATCGATTAAACTTTTCAGTGACTAACATTAACTCAGCTATCCGTAGTGGCTTTGGGTACGAGGTAACCATAAATGGTGCTCACGCCGATGTTGGCGGTGCTTACAATAATTTAACCAGTGAGAGATACTCAACTTTAAGTAATCAGGAAAAAAACTGGTTAGTGGATAAGAATTTTTATACCTCAAATAAGGATGAGCTTAACTCACAATCAATGGGTAGAGGCCAATTCAACCATATCTTTACCCGTACAGGTATCAAAAATGATATACATAAAGTCTCATTGCAAATGATGGCAAGAATGTCAATCAAATATGGTAAGTTAGAATTTTCAACAGGTGAAAAAGGTTTATCTAACTATTACAATGAAGTTACAGGTGCTGTTAAAACACTAATGACCAATCTGCCTAGCGACGTTATTAATGCAGACCCGTGGAAAAATGGTGCAAAAAGAGGCAGACGCATCACAAAGACGCTACCAGAAAATGCGGCAACTAAAGCATTGAGACACAACTATATTCATTGGTCTGTGCAAAACGCAATAGGCTTTGAAGTTAGACTCAAAAGCGGTATTCCATTCAGACAAATAATTAATGGCTAGTTTAATGAAATTTAGCGAGAGTGCCCAATGATACGCAACTGGTCGACCACAACAAAGATTATAGCCATTATTATATTTGCGCTTTTATCCATGACATTTGCGTGGGCATATAAGGAAAAACAAATGAGAGATGATAAAGTAATCGAATGGGGCGCTAAAATATCAAATGCTAGATATACCTTGTATAAACAAGATAACTTTATCAATATGATAAGCACACAAAAATCGGATAAAATTCGCAGCTACAGCACCAGCTTTTATTTAAATGATGGCACTTGGTTACGATCACTTGATGGAGATATCGGTATTTGGGGTTATGGCAGTACGCCGTTAGGGGGAAATCCATTTGAGCAGCCACTACCTGATAAGGTTCGTGTTACTTATATTGATGATATAACCAATCAATACTATCAAGGCGAGCATGTGCTACCCACTGATCAGATCTATGCGCTGATGACCAGCACGAGCAAAAGGGTAGAAGATAGTCGTGAAAAACCTGATCCAGACAGTGCTAACTACTATGGTATCGAGCTGGCCTTTGCCCCTGATGGCTGGGTCATTGTGTTTGTTACTGGTTGGCCTAGACGTCAAGAGATCACCTCCTTTCAAGCCACGCCTATCGATCCTGATCCAAAGACATTAGAAGGCCCTCCTGTATCGAGTGGCGATGAAATGCTTTATATGAGCTATGATGCTTATTTGCACACTAAAAGAACGGGGAAAGAGCACTACGCTACAGAATTTAAAAAGAACCATCCAGAAGGATACAAAAAATGGCAATCAGGTGACTGGACGATATCTTCCGACTGGTATAAGCAAATGCAAACCAAATATCCTTGGAATCTATCTGTAAGTATAGATAGTCAAGAATGGAATGGCGAATACTATGCTGAATTTGCTAATACCGAGCGCTTTGCGGTACTTGATGATCAGTTTGATAAATACAATAGCGCACTCAAAGCTGTACCTACTAAGATTAGAACATGGGCGACTGATCAAGAGTCAGGCGAGCGTACTGAGGTTGAAGTGCATCTATATCCTAGACCACAATGGTCAGCTCGCGGTACTAGCACTGCCTCTTATCAGCCTTACTACCAAGATCCTAATCTAAACCGCTTCTTCAAACACTTTAAAGAGTTATATCCCAATCGCTCCCTTGTAACGAATAGTCAGTCTGCAAATTCTGATGAGTTTGCAACACTAAAGATAAAATTTGACGAAGACTTAGTATTAGAAAGCGTCTATTTACAAAAAGGTAATCACAAAATACCTATAGAAGGTGCTTATCAGTTCTCTCGTGCGCCAATAGATCCTTATGACGGATTGTACTACGCTAAAAAAGGTTATCCGCAATTCATTACTGAACCTAAAGCAAAAGATCTAAGCGATCCTGCTTTTGTAGATATGGATTGAGCTTGTAATTAACCAAGAGCAGACACAGGCAAGCCCCTACCCAATACAACCTACCATTTAGAATATAAAAACAATATCAAACCTCATAAAACCGACAGCTCAGGTATCGAATCAGGTATCAAAGCTGAGGTCAGCCAATCTATCGGCGTCTACCTCGATGATGACGAAGGCAAAAAGCAATCCATTTACAGCATGGCATTTCCAGTAACAGGTGACTTAAACGGACAGACCAAAGTTTTAAGAGTCCCTATCGTCTCTTTTAATATCGAATTTGTCGACAACAACAATCAACCCATACCGCATTACGAGTTTAAAACCCTATATCGTGGCAGACAATCTGCTATAAAAAGAGCAAACAGCCAAGGTATTAGCACTATCAAAGCCCTTGCCGGTCAAAAGCTCACAATAATAGATGGACAAGTTAGAGCGCAAACAACCGCCATCGTTACCTATGGTTCCAAACAATGGACTATGATCATAGGTACAGATATCACTAGAGAAGATATCAGCAATGTATCAGATATCTTGAGTCAAGAAGCACCGACTACTCTAGAAACGAGTGAACAAGATGACACCCCAAAACCTCAAACAAAGCAAGACCCTGTCATCAAAGTAGAAAAGCCAAAAGTGAACCGCCCCGACTATATCGGAGAGTGGATTGCTTGAGTCAGGCAGCTTTGTCTGACTCATTAAGGCTATCATAGTATCGTCTCTCAAACTCAAAAGGCGACACATAACCAATCGTACTATGAATGCGAGTTTTGTTAAACCAATCGACCCATTCAAGGGTTGCTAATTCAACATCACACGCATCCCGCCACT
>NZ_JBQSVP010000202.1:0-3601 GCF_052376345.1 Psychrobacter sp. AOP5-GZ1-6
TAGTTTGTTCTATTACCGATTAAAATCTTAACTTCTGCAAACCCAGTCAAATATAGCTATCTAGCCAAAAAATCCATGTTGTGTCAGTATAAAAAAGTAAATAAAACAGTTCATATTTTTTTAGCCAGCATTCCCTAGAGACCCCTTTTTCCGCTGCGCTACAAAATGGGTTCTAGGGTGCAGGCGAAGGGGAAACCCCCCCGACCCCCAAAAACCAAAACCGCCATTGCGCAAGGATTTCAAATTATGACTACGCATAAAAAGTACAAATTATCTGATGAGAAGATGCGAACGAATGTAACGAAAGTTCGTTTTAACGAAAGTGAATATGAGAAAGTTTTAGCGCGTCAAAGTGGAAATACTTTTGCAGGTTGGCTGCGCCAAGTTGCTCTAGACATTGTTCCAACTCATCAAGCAGATGCGGAGCTGGTACGAAATATTGGTCGTATTGGCAGTAACTTAAATCAGCTTGCGCGTTACGTTAATACTGAAAAATCGCTGGATCAAAACGTATTGAATGAGATTTCTGCTATTCGCTTGATGCTTAAACAATTAATTGATCAAAATATTGCCGATGCGATAAAGGATAATTCAGATGATCGTTAAATTTTTTAGACGTTCAAAAGAACGCGGAAGCAAGCCTATTAACTATTTTTTAGGTGCTGAGAAAGATCGCAAGTTTGCGCGAGTTTTGTCTGGAGACCCTGATATTACTGAACATTTAATCAATGCGACTAAATTTGAGAACAAATATACAAGCGGCGTATTGTCATTCGCAGAGCGTGCAGACGAGATTAGCGAAACTGATAAATTAGCAATAATGCGCAGCTTTGAAACGACATTGTTCCCAGGATTAGACCCCGACCAGTACGACATATTATGGATAGAACACAGCGATAAAGACCGTTTTGACGTTGATGCAGACGGCAAACAGATCGAAGGAACAGAGCGGAGCGGTCGTCTAGAGCTGAATTTTGTGATTCCGTGTCATGAGCTGCGCACAGGAAAGCGCTTACAGCCGTTTTACGCGGGTACAGACCTGCGCCGCGTGAATGCATGGAAAAATATTATAAATAGGGAATTAAAAACGTTGAAAGGTGATGCTGTAGCTGACCCGAACGATCCAAGACGACATAGAAAAATCAATAAATATTTAGGTTCTGCCCCGAAGCCCAGTCCGTTTGACTTAACAGCGAAAAAAGATAGCAAAAAAAGCGAGCTTGATCTCGCTGGACGTGATGAGCTGCGAGCGTCTATTCATCGTCACATGTTAGCAATGCTTAGCGAGCGCAACACTGAGCTACACGACAGAAAAGCCGTCGTGCATGAACTGACGACGGGCTTGGATCTTATTCTTGAAAACACTGCGAACAAGTCAATCACCATCTCACACCCGTTATTGCTTGATAAAAACCAAAAGCCTTTACGAATAAGACTTGAAGGCGGTATATACAATAAGGATTTCACACCTGAAAATTTTACCGCTGTAGCTAATGAGAAATACGATAACAGCCGCATTCGACGGAAAATTAAAGATGACAATAATTATGAAATCGGTATGCAGATCAAGACGGAGCAAAACAAAGAGCTATACAAAGACGCTATAGCGCCGCCACCGCTAAATATAGCTGTTAAGCCCGTTATTACTGCCGAGACGCAGCAGAAGAGCACAGAGACGCTACCAGTGCGCGATAACGCCCCCAAAAAGCATGTATATCGACCCTAATCTTCAGAGATTTCGTTTTTCATGCGTTTGAAGTCGTCTTGATACTGAGGTAAATATAAATCAATATCTTGACGATTATTCGCTGTCTGATGCTCTAAAACAAAGAGCAAAGAGGCTTTGTTTTTGCTGTCTAAGCTGTACCAATCCGACAAGTTGGCTTTGTATGCTGAGCCATTGTATAAGCTCAGCAATGTATCTCTACAAGCCCTAGCACCGCTACCGCCGCCGCGTGTAGCAAGGATTACCGTTTCGAGGTTTTTGTTAAAGTCATCGACAAAATTAGCCGAACTGTAAAAGCGATCACGCTCTATCATATCCAATGTGGCTTGAACTTCCACGTTATCTATATCATCGTTTCTACGAGTGATTGAGTAAGTGCCAACACCGTCATTGATATAGATTTTATCTTCTGTATATTCTACTGTTGGTTTCATGCTTCTGATCCTTATGGGCTGTGCCGTTGAAGCCATACCACCAGTGCTGCGCAGCGGTAGGCTGTACAAAAAATATAAAGCGAAATAGCAGCGTAGCGGAGCGATCCGCTACTATTTTAAATAATTTTCTAGGGGCTTTTCCTCAAAATCTTCGGGGTACGTAGCAATAAAATTCTTCATCTCACTTCTGAATGCGTCTCTATCGCGCTTACCCTGTCCGCTCAAACGATGATAATCATTATAATCAGCTTCGAATTGGTTTGAACGTACGATAGCACTAAGCATTTCTTCTGAAATTTTGCCTTTCTTATCTTCCAGTTTTGCTAATGATTTTTTGTGAAATCTTAATGTCATACTTACAAACGTACGTCCAACTTTGCGATATTCGACGCTAATATTAAAATCAGTGTGTTCGTTTATTTCGGCTATAGCTTTGTCTATCACAGATTCTTTAAGCTGTCCAAACTGCTTGTATTTTCCCGAAACGCCCATGACGTACCGAAAATCGTCTAATTCAAACTCTTGTTTGTATGTAAATAAGCCCGTCCAACACACAATTAATTCGTACAATCGTATCGCGTGCGTACTCGATAATTGCGATATTTCAATCAAGCGATACTTTGTAAAATTAGCTTTTAGTTCAGTCAAATAAGGAAGAATATCTTCTGCGAACGTTAGTATTACGCGCCCTTTAAATTTTTGGAATCGCACAGCGCTCACGAAATTGGTTACTAGCTTGTCTCCTTCGGCTATATGTATCGTTGCTTTACGATCTTGTAGTCGTGCGCTAACTTCACTCAAATCTCTAAATAAGTTTTTGTCGTTGCCCTTGTTGTAAAAAACATCTCTAATTTGTTCAACTGTAATAGTAAATTTTGTTTGCTTGGTAATTTCGCGTGCGCCCTCTCTGCTATCTATCTGACTAACACACGCAAGCAGCAGCTGTTTTTCTTTAGTAGTCATCGTATACGTTGCTAAAACTAAATCGTTAGACTGACTGACTATATAATTTTCCATATTCTCACCTGCTTGTTAATAACCAGTTTTAAATACTATTATAGTTAAAACAATTTTAAAAACAATATTTATTTTTATACTGTTTTCTCGCTTCATTTACTGTTTTCTCGCTTCATTTACTGTTTTCTCGCTTCATTTACTGTTTTCTCGCTTCATTTACTGTTTTTTAAGCTCGTAAGTAATTGATTTTAAAGGTTAAAAATGCTCCTTAAACAAGAGTTAAACAAGAGTTAAACAAGTTACTAAATAAAAACCCTTCTTTTACAGAACTTTTAATTTTGATTGTGGATAACTTTAGAGGATCAAACTCAAACGAACAAAGATATAAATCATTTTTTACAGTTCAAAAATACATAAAGCTAATCTTAGTACGCTATTACGTCTCTAATTGCGCTATAACGGATTAGTTTGCGTTATAACGTCT
>NZ_JBQSVP010000203.1:0-3593 GCF_052376345.1 Psychrobacter sp. AOP5-GZ1-6
TATTTAAGGTCGTTAAATGTATCAATGTGCTGATTGACGACATGCCTAGCTTTATATTTACGATAACCCAGAGAAAGACATGAATCCACCTAACACTAAAGACAATGCTGAAAACAACGCTGAAGATAATGCTCAAACTGATGACTCAGTTGTGCAGGCTGAATCACAAATGCAGCAGGTTATTGACCTGCAAATGAGCATGGCACATCTTGAGGTAATAGTCGATCGTCTCGATGAAGTGATTGCGCGGCAAGATAAAGATATTCAGACATTACAACGACAGCTGCAGTTGATTTATAAACAAGTTAAGGATCAAGATACAGACAGTGGTATTGCGCCATTTGATGTGATGGCAGATAGACCACCTCATTACTAGAGTGTGTTTTATTCTTTGATCAGAGCACTGATGGTGCGTCTGTAAAAATTTTCAACATGAATCGAGTATATTTCTATTTATGGATATACATATCTAACAATGACTACTTGGTCATACAGAATAAATAATGTATCCTTACGGTTGTTTTAATGTTTAAAAATCATTACTATTCCCCATCTAGGATACTGCTTACTCACAAAAAACCGGTATGCAGTAAAACAATGCGGACGTTTGGAGACATATAATGCGCAATACCTTCCATCTCAAAAATCTAACAGTGGCTGTTGCTGCTTTTTCTGTTGCTAGTGTTGCTAGTGCTGCTGGCCTTGATCGTTCAGGTCAGGATATTACTGCATTTTTACAAGACGGTACTTATGCCGAGGCTGTCTATACTTACATCGATGCTGATGTGACAGGTAATGATGTGGCAGGTAACAAAATTGGTGACATCGCCGAATCTTATGATTTCTTTCGTTACGGTGTAAAAGCAGACCTCAATGATACTTATAGTGTTGGTATCTTATATGATGAGCCTTTTGGTGCTGCGGCTGACTATAGTGGTGACAACAATTTCGTCGACGCTAGTGGTGAAGGTACGAATGTAGAAGTCCGTACTGAGAGTATTACCGGTATCGTCGGTGCAAAATTTGGTGAAAATAAAAACTTCCAAGTATATGGCGGTCCAGTGGCCCAGCGTGTTAAAGCTGATGTAAAGCTGCGCGGTACAGCCTATAGTGCTGCGAATGGTTATACGACCCACATCAGCCCAGATCAAGAGTATGGTTATATTGCTGGTGTTTCCTACAGTAAGCCTGAAATTGCACTAAAAGCGGCGTTGACGTACCGTTCAGAGATTGAACATACAGCTGATGCTGCAGAAAGTTACCCTGCAGTAGCAAGCTTCCCTGGATTTGGTCCAAGATCAGGTGATATTGATATTACTACCCCTGAGTCAGTCAACTTTGATTTTCAAACGGGTATCAATCCAACGACATTAGCAACTGCAAAAGTACGTTGGGTGCCATGGGGTGATTTCTCAATTGTACCGTCACTATACAATGACGTTAGTAAACTGAACGCTGCTTATCAACCAGACGGCCTACCGTTAGTCAGTTATGATGAAGATCAATGGGTAGTTGAGCTAGGTCTTGCCAAACGTTTGAATCCAGCTTTAGCGGTCAGTGGTACCGTTGGGTGGGATAGTGGTGCTGGCAATCCTGTGACCTCATTAGGCCCTACAGAGGGTTACTATAGTGCCGGTTTAGGGGCTAAGTATAATGTCACAGAAAACTGGGCAGTTTCAGCGGGTGGTAAATACCTATGGCTTGGTGATGCTGATGGTCAGGTGCCGACCAAAAATGTTGTTGGCAACTTTGAAGACAATGACGCTTTTGTAGTTGGTATGAAAGTTTCTTATCAAGCAAAGTAAGTTTCACCATGACTAAATTTCACCATGATTAAGTTTCATCATGATTGTGTTCCATGATGGTTATATTGCTAAGTAATATATTTGGCAATGAAAAAAAAGCGACTCTATACGGGTCGCTTTTTTTGTGCACATATTGCTACCTGTAACAGCTTTATAGAAAATTTTATTACCTCTAGTTTTTGCGGATTTTACAAGCGTTAGCTGTGTCTAGATAATGTTAAGAGTGCTATAAAATATATATTATTAGAAAATCAAGTACTAATATGCTATTTATACTGTTCAGTCATAATTGGGAAATAAACTGCTTTGTTTGTTGTTTTAGTGTCTAAAAGGCATTAGTATTCAAGTTAGGACACGACTTTGATAACCTCAATGTTAAGCGCAGCAATGCCATATATTGGTTATTGAAGTAGTAATACAACAAGGATCGTTGGAGATACACAATGCGCAATCACTTTCATTTGAAAACCCTCGCAGTAGCGATTGCTACCCTTTCTATAGCCAGCGTCACCAATGCAGCTGGTCTTGATCGTTCTGGTCAAGATGTCACCGCTTTCTTTCAAGATGGCACTTATGCTGAAGCCGTTTATACTTATATCGATGCCGATGTGAGTGGTTATGATACTGCCAATACTAATCCTTATAGTAATGATTATGAACGTGGTAATAAAACAGGTGATATCGCTGAGCCTTATGACTTTTTTCGTTATGGTGTAAAAACTGATATTGATGATACGTTTAGTATTGGTGTTTTATATGATGAACCTTTCGGTGCTGCTGCCGAGTATACTGAAAGTAATTTTGTGGCAAACGATAATTTAGGTGAGTCTGCTGGTGAGTTGGTAGCTGACGGAGTTGATCAGCCAACTGCGGGTGCGATAGCCACAGCTGAGACAAGTGCCGCTGGTGAAAATACTAACGTCGAAGTACGTAGTCAAAGCTTGACAGGTATACTTGGTGTGAAGTTCGGTGAAAATAAAAACTTCCAAGTGTATGGTGGCCCAGTCGCACAGCGTATTCAATCAGAAACCAAGCTTCGTGGACTGGCATACGGCCCTGCTAGTGGTTACACTTCGACCAGCAACCCTGATATGGATTATGGTTACATAGCAGGTGTGGCCTATTATAAGCCTGAGATTGCTTTAAAAGCAGCGCTGACGTACCGTTCTGAGATTGAACATAATGTAGATATAGCTGAAACCTATCCTATTAGGTCTATTATTTCTGGAGGTGCACTGTCAGCTAGTCAAAAGAGTGAGTATGAAATTACAACACCTAAATCTGTCAACTTTGACTTCCAAACAGGTATTAACCCGACGACATTAGCCACTGCTAAAGTACGCTGGGTACCGTGGAGCGATTTTGTCATTACACCGCCATTATACAATGAAGTGAGTAAAAACGCTGAACGACCCGATGGTCTAAACTTGGTTGAGTATGATGATGACCAATGGCAAGTAGAGCTTGGTTTAGCTAAGCGTATGACACCAGTACTAGCGGTTAGTGGTACCGTTGGTTGGGATAGTGGTGCTGGCAATCCTGTAACGTCGCTTGGTCCTGTCGAAGGCTACTACAGTGTTGGCCTTGGTGCAAAATATAACGTCACTGAAAACTGGGCAGTATCCGCTGGTGGCAAATATTTGTGGTTCGGTGATGCTAAAGGCGCGTTACCCACTGATAAAATCGTTGGTGATTTTCAAGATAATGATGGCTTTATCGCCGGTGTGAAACTGTCTTATCAAGCACAATAATCATTTTTGTATGTTGTCGCTATATCATAAAAAATCG
>NZ_JBQSVP010000204.1:0-3409 GCF_052376345.1 Psychrobacter sp. AOP5-GZ1-6
GGGGAGTATGTCAACATTACTTTCAAAATGAAGACTCGGGCTATAGTCGATACGCAATAAAAAAGGTACAGTATCTAATAACGCGAAACTGGTATAAATTTTTCTGGCGTGCTGCACCTACGCAGACAGAGGCTGCAAAAAATTCATCCCAATCTCGCTGTGTCTGTTGTATATTGGACTGACTATAGCTTGCTTATCGGTTGATCAATGCGTCAGTCGCTGTTGCCACATCAATGTTATGCTCTGTCCAACGCTCAAAGCTCAAGGCTGCTTGTCCGATAAGCATGCCATAACCATCGGAGGTTTGCGCACCTCGTATCGAAAAGTGCTGCAAAAACGGTAGCGAGCGCCCATACATCATGTCATAAGCGTACTGACAGTTCAGAGTATCATCTAGCGGTAAGGTATCGCCTGACAGTCCAATAGATGTGGCATTAATAATGATATCAAACTGTCCAGTTAATTCATTAGTTGCACAGGTTTCGATACTGTGTTTATCGATCGTCTCACTAGATTGGCTTAGCTCAGTGACCAAATTGACAGCCTTGCTCACAGTACGATTGGCAATGGTCAGGGATGAAATACCTGCCTGAATCAGCGGTAGTACGACACCGCGGGCTGCACCGCCTGCACCAATGAGTGCCACACGCGCGCCTGTAAGCGGCCAGTCCAAGCTTGTAATGTGATTGACCAACCCTTGACCATCGGTATTATCACCATAGATTGCTTCTGCGATGGGTGTGCCGCTGTCTAGCAGTGTTTGGTTCAATGATAGCGTATTAACTGCCCCTGCAACTTTGGCATGTTCAGACAAACCACCACGTGCTAAGCAGCAGTTATAAGCAACTTGTTTAAAGGGTACTGTCACATTGGCACCGACACCGCCACCATGAAAAAATGCTTCAATCACCGCCATAAAACTGGCAGCATCGTCAGGACAGTATTGGCGCTGATAGCTAATATCGATACCTGCTTGCTCTGCAAATAGCGTATGGATTTCGGGGGATTTGCTGTGAGCAATAGGATTGCCAATAACAATAAAATGCTGAGTCATAAAAGGTCCGCTGGCTATAAAAGGTCAAAACTCTTCGTTAGAGCTTATCAGAAAGTCGTTGAATCGCTATCATCATAAGGGATAACGTGATGTTTGACAAACCAAGGCGTTCGTGAATAAATACGTGGAATGATAGCGTTTTTTACCTGTTAGATATTTAACAAATATGTACTCTCTAGGAGTGTTATCCGTAACGTAAAGGGTGGTCAAGTGTTAAGCAGTTGGGTACACTATGTAACATAAAATGTGATATCAAAGTGTTCAACACGTCCTATTAAGTGATAATAAATTGACTTTGAATGTTCAGCAGATCCAAGAAAGTCATCAGACAACTTATTTATAAAAACCTTATGCATTAGCAGTGGCATATTGGCCGGCTTGTTAATGTTATTTTGAGATAAATCTAAAAGTGTGAGTAAATTGCCCATGTGGAATAATAGCCTACAGACCTTTTTGGTCGGTACGATAATGGCAGTTGGTGTGTCGTTGAGTGGCTGTAACAGCAGCGTAGATGATGTCCAAGATAAAGCAGGTATCGATGCGGAAGTTGGAGAGGAGAGCGTTGCTGAAACTGAAACTACGACAGCAGCAGATACTGACGTAAGTGGTGCAACTGTTCAGCCAGGCAAACAAGTGCAATATGATATCACAGCATGGGGCAGTGAAAATGTAGAATCACTCAATGTTAATGATTTAGAGGGTATCCAAGCGACTTTTGGCAATGTGGTGAGTACCGATGAAAACAGCTTAGACTATGCCAGTAATCCGGCTGCCAAGTATCGTTTTATGGATACCGATGCGCCTTATTTAGATATTATTGATTCTGAAAAATATCTCGAGCTTGGTTGGTATTTTGCCAACCCTACCGACTCTGATGAAGAAAAAGAGCTGAGCCAAGAGCATGCTGAAAAAGCCTATAAGCTCGCGCGTGAATTGATGGGTGATGAAGGGGGTAATCTCGTGTCTGATATGCTCAATGTGCAAATCGTTAAAAATAAAACCATCGGTGGTCAAAAGGTCGAGTTGGCAAAGTGTGAGTTTTATAGCTGTATGTTGGTCATTAACAAATCTGAGGCCCCAACCGATGACAGCTAAGACGATGATCAAACAGTGACAGCTCATTCCTCGCCGACTGGCTGGTTGTGTCTGCATTCACTAGAGAATACGTTGAATCAATCAACAGTAGATACCTCGACGGCTGGTTTATCATTGGACAATCGTGGACTGGCCTACGGCGATGGGTTTTTTACCACCATGGGTGTCATTGATGGTCAAATATTGTGGTTAGATTATCACCATCAGCGCCTTATTTCTCATAGCAAGGCATTACATATCGAGCTAGACAGCGACTTATTATTAAATGAGTTGCAGACGCATGCTCAGCAGCTACAACAAGGTATGCTCAAGCTGATTGTCACCCGCAGCACACAAGATATTCGTGGTTATTGTTATACGCCAAGTGCGTTTGGTAGTGCTTGTGAGGTTTGGCTCAAACCTTCTGCGATGAGAGTGGATACAGCGGAGCAATTGCGTCTACCTGATGATCGTTTCATTCCCTTACAGCCTATTAGCACTGCGGTTTGTCTGTCGTCGCAGATTTCCTGTCTACCATCAACGCTGGCAGGGCTCAAAACCCTCAATCGCTTAGATAACGTGCTAGCAAGTGGTGAGTTGCAAGATATCAAAGCCCAAATACCAAAACTCAAAACTGAAAAAAGCATCGGCGAGGGTCTGCTACGTGACATGAGCGGGCAGTGGGTCGAAGGTACGATGAGTAATGTGTTTTATCAATTATCAGAATCGCCTTGTACAACATCAGCATCAGAAAAACCATCTACGCTTCCACATTATCAAGACAATGCAAGCTATCTGACGACAGGCCAATGGTATACGCCATCTATGGCGCAATCGGGTGTCGATGGTGTCATGCGGCAAGTCATTATCGATGCGTTATCAAGGACACAATACCCAGTGGTGATAAGGTCGCTTCAAGATGATGATCTACCTAAATTAACGCAGATTTTCTTTTGCAATGCACTGCGTGGCGTCATGCCAATGAGTAGCTTGACGTTACTATCGGGTGAGATTGTGAGGTTTGAATCCGTCTAGCTATTATTGAAAAATATTAAATTTAGTGTCGATAAAGTCATCTGGGTATAAAACAATATCTTCGTTTCGATATATTCCTCGCGCTTTTAGTAGGGCTGTTTCACTATCTTCTGCAACCACTTCTATAATGGCACTCATCGTTTCGACTACCTCTATTTGATAAGTATTCAAATCGCCTTTCTTTATCATAACTGTTCTCAATAATTAAAAATTGTCATACTCAAAATCTGTTTTTTATCTATGCCA
>NZ_JBQSVP010000205.1:0-3346 GCF_052376345.1 Psychrobacter sp. AOP5-GZ1-6
TTGCAATGGTCAGCCAAAAAAACAATGCCAATTATCTTAGCTGTTACCGCTGCACTTGCTCTTTTCGTATGGGATATGACGTTCACTCGAGTATCTTCATCGATCATTCAGGGAACGATCATCACCGTCTCAGTATTGTGGATCGTTTTTGGCGCTATTTTCTTACTGAATACCTTAAAACACACGGGTGCTATTGCCGTTATTCGATCTGGCTTTACCAATGTATCGCCAGATAGACGTGTACAAGCTATTATTATTGCATGGTGCTTTGGCTGCTTCCTTGAGGGTGCAGCAGGTTTTGGTACAGCCGCTGCTATTGCTGCGCCTTTACTGGTAGCGATAGGCTTTCCGGCGCTAGGTGCCGTGCTAATGGGAATGATGATACAAAGTACGCCTGTATCATTTGGCGCGGTCGGTACGCCTATCGTTATTGGGGTAAACAAAGGTTTGGATACGGCTGCTATCAGCACTCAGCTGGCTCAGCAAGGGCTAGAGTGGAGTGACTTCTTACAACTGATTACTAGTCAAGTGGCCATTCTTCACGGTGTCATTGGTACATTTATGCCACTCTTTATGGTAATGATGCTGACTCGATTTTTTGGTAAAAACAAAAGCTGGAAGGAAGGCTTTGAGATTTGGCCGTTTGCTATTTTTGCAGGTTTGGCATTTACGCTTCCTTATACTTTAACTGGTATCTTTTTAGGACCAGAGTTTCCATCACTGGTCGGTGGTTTGGTTAGTGTCGCCATCGTTGTTAATGCGGCAAAACGTGGATTCTTAGTTCCAAAAACCACATGGGATTTTGAACCGCAAAAAAACTGGCCAAGTGAATGGCTTGGTAAGTTAGTCGTTAGTAAGGAAGATTTGACGCCGAATGAAGATGGCAAGAAAATGTCTATTTTCATGGCATGGTTCCCTTACTTACTAGTTGCGCTGTTATTGGTTTTTTCAAGAGTGTTTGTGGGCTTCAAAGATTTTCTGACTAGTGTGACGTTAGACTTTACATCAGTATTGGGTGAGGCGGATATTAGCGCTGG
This sequence comes from Psychrobacter sp. AOP5-GZ1-6, assembly GCF_052376345.1. Classification (NCBI taxonomy): domain Bacteria; kingdom Pseudomonadati; phylum Pseudomonadota; class Gammaproteobacteria; order Moraxellales; family Moraxellaceae; genus Psychrobacter; species Psychrobacter sp. AOP5-GZ1-6. Next base: position 1,038 of record NZ_JBQSVP010000205.1, read on the forward strand.
TTTTAGTCCTTTATATTTACCTGGTGGATTGTTGTTAATCAGTGCTTTGGTTGCCGCTTTTTTCCAAACCAAAAAGCCAGGTAGTGCACTAAATAGTGCGCTCAAAGAGTCAAGCAAGACTGTGTTGAGTGCTGGTTTTGTTCTTATCTTTACGATCCCAATGGTCAGGATTTTTATCAATTCAGGCGTCAATCTATCAGATGTGGCAAGTATGCCAGTTGCGAGTGCAGAATTGTTCGCTGGTACTTTTGGTAATGTTTTTCCCTTAATTAGTGCAACGATTGGAGCACTTGGGGCCTTCATCGCAGGTTCTAATACCGTTTCTAATATGATGTTTAGCCAATTTCAGTATGAAGCTGCAATTAGCTTGCGTATTTCACCTTCTATAATCATAGCAGCACAAGCCGTTGGTGCAGCAGCTGGTAATATGATTGCGATACATAATGTGGTGGCGGCCTCAGCAACCGTAGGTTTGCTTGGTATGGAAGGCGCTACCCTCAGACGCACGATTTTACCTACTTTATACTATGTATTATTCTGCGGAATAATCGTTATGGCTGTCATTTACATTTTCGGTTTTCAAGGTCCTTTAGCACCATAAGGCACATGTAACCCCCCAAGATAAAGAGATTGATATGCATTCATCAAACCTTTTCTCATCAAATAAGCCTTCTCGAGACATCATTAGCCCCGATCAAGTGTTAGACAAACTAACGAACGTATTAGGTGCTAGTAATGTACAGGCAGATCCAGAGAAAAACGAACACTATAGAATGGGGTGGCGTTCTGGCGGCGGAGCTGCATTGGCTGTTTTGTTTCCGCAAACATTGCTGGATATTTGGCGCAGTCTAGAAGTGTGTGTTGAAGGCAATTGCATCATTATTATGCAAGCAGCAAAAACAGGATTAACCGAAGGCTCGACGCCAAGCGGTAATGACTATGATAGACCTGTGGTCGTTATTAATACCCTTGCCATAGACCAGTTGTACTTGGTCAACAATAATGAGCAGGTAATCAGCTTACCTGGAGCGACTTTGCACCAACTACAAAGTCAGCTTAATACGGTCAATCGAGCCCCTCACTCAGTCATTGGTTCATCGACTTTAGGGGCGTCTATCATTGGTGGGGTTTCTAATAACTCAGGAGGGGCCTTGGTTAAAAGAGGCCCTGCTTATACTGAGCTTGCCTTGTTTGCACAAATCAACGAACAAGGTCAGCTGGTGTTGGTCAATCATCTAGGCGTAGAGCTAGGTGACACGCCAGAAGCAATACTGACGAATTTGCAAAATGGGGATTTTGATAAAAACAAATTACCTGACAATGGCAAGATGGCATCAGACAAAGAGTATATCGCTAGAGTAAAAGATGTTGATGCAAGCACGCCTAGTCGCTTTAATGCGGATAAGCGGAGACTGTATGAAGCCAGTGGTTGTGCAGGTAAGCTTGCTGTATTTGCAGTACGGCTTGATACCTACCCAACGGCTGTAAAAGAGCAGGCTTTTTATATAGGTAGCAACAGTGTGAGCGAGCTTGCACAGTTGAGAAGACAGATATTGTCCAATTTCAAAAACATTCCTGAAGTGGGCGAGTATATGCACCGTGATATATTCGATGTATCTGCCAAATACGGTAAAGACACTTTCTTGAGTATCAAACATTTAGGGACAGATGCCTTACCGCGCTTGTTTGCTATTAAAGGCGCGATTGATGCAAAATTTAGTAAATGGTCGTGGATGCCCAAGCACTTTACCGATAAAGTCATGCAGTTTATCGGTAATATATTTCCAAAGCATTTGCCTGAGCGAATGATGGAATATCGTGATAAATACGAGCATCACCTCATCTTAAAAATGAGTGATGACGGTATCGAAGAAGCGCAAGCGTTTTTGAAGTCGTTTTTTGCGACCTCAGAAACAGGCGCTTACTTTGAATGTGATAAAAAAGAGTCAGAAAGCGCCTTCTTAAATCGTTTTGCGGCAGCCGGTGCCGCATTACGCTATGAAATCATACATGAAAAAGAAGTTGGTGAGATATTGGCATTAGATATTGCCATACCGCGTAATGAATTAGAATGGCTTGAAACCCTACCTGAAGAAATTGAAAAACACTTAGAGATGAAGCTGTATTACGGACACTTCTTTTGCTATGTGTTTCATCAAGATTATATTTTGAAGAAGGGCAGTGATGCACACCTTGTTAAAAAGATGATGTTAGAGCTATTGAGCGCACGCGGAGCCAAATATCCTGCTGAGCATAATGTAGGGCATCTATACGAAGCAGAGCCTGATTTGCAGAATTTCTATAAAAGC
>NZ_JBQSVP010000206.1:0-3275 GCF_052376345.1 Psychrobacter sp. AOP5-GZ1-6
CTTATATCAATCTCTGGATTCAAGTATACATGTAAAAAAAGGCATCCATTGCACTTTTAATATACGACATTGATAAAACGTCTATCAACCATATGCTACACATTCCTCTACACTGACACCTATAAACAAACTCTTTGTCAGAATCAGATATTAAACTAAAATTATAGTTACTTAACTCTTTAAGATTTTCATAATTACCGTCTAATCTATAGAAATTATAGTCAGAATCGTATTCATAGACTTCAATTTTAGCAGCTAAGGAGTCGAAACATCTATCTTTTGAAAAGTACTCTCCAAAGGACTTAATACTAGAGATAAAATTAGACTCTATATTAAAGTACTCGTCCATGTATTCAATACCATTACTTTCTATAAAATCTTCAATGTCCATCCATTTACTTTCAATATTATTAGATTCATAATCATGAACTGTGATAAGAAAGTTATTATTCATTATTTATCCTTTTATATAAATAAAACCTCTTATGCAGTTTCCTAATTTATTAGAACACTGCACTACGGCTACTTATACAAAATATATTTTAAGAGTTTTCATATGTAACTAAATGAAACTCAAAACCTTCCTTTCTATACTCGGATGGAATAATAATATTGGCATGTAAGCAATCTTTTAGAGTAACTGGATAAACATAACTATAATTTTTATCATCATTATTATTTAAGTTCTCCTTTAGTATAGAGAATTGATTCTGGTTTAAAATTATTTTACTAACTGCAAAATCATCATCTAATGGATATATATTAATTTCTCTTATAACTTTACTCATGGTGTTATCTTCCTATTTTTTATAGCAGGTTTTATCTGTAGGCCAGTTTTAGGATTAAAGGCTCCCATGTGATTACCAAACTTGTCATACTTCTCTAATTCGCCATGCTGATAATCCCACTCGTAAATTCTACCTTTTTTGTCTTTCCATCTTCTACGTAAATTACCGCCACCTTGTACGGATGTCTTAGCTTTAGCCTCCGCAAGCCCTTTAATTCCTGTTATTTCATTTGTATTAGGAGGATTAATTATATTAGAAATATGTTCAGGTGGTTTATTTTCTTTAGCTCTCTGTTGAGCCTTTAAATCATCAGGTTTATAAACATTTTTGTCATAATATCTACCGTCTTTACCTTGATAGAGAAGTTTTATTTCTCCATCTTCTTTATACTGATATAACTTTGAACCATTTGGTAATGTCTTACCTGACAACTCAGCACCATCTGGTAAAGAACTCCAACAGTCATTATGAACCCAAACGCCATACGTGCTATCACTGCCTGTGACAAAGTACGTATGATTATTATCGACGGTTAAATTATAAGCGGATAACGGTTCTTCAGTCTGTGTCACACTTTGAACAACTTGCCACTGACCATCTTCTGATAACAGCTGATAACCTGCTTTTAGATTACTAGCGTCTATCCATTGTGCGTTATCAATACTGCCTTGATAATCATGTCCTTCTGACGATTGTGGTAGTTGACCACCTGTATTGACTTGAGTAAAGAAAGGGTGGATTTTATTAGACACAATAGTTTGCTCATTACCATTACTGTCTTTAATAGTAATATATACAGTAGCCCTATAAGAATTATTATAGTGATTTGATACGCTTTGATAGGTTAACTTCCCAGTTATCTCATTCTTAGATAGCACCATATTACCAATTCGGACTTCAGAGATAGGTCTATAGCCAGCAATGGTTTTAACCAACATGTCTCCACGAAATGAACAGGTCTTACTAGCTCCATTAGCGGCCTGAGTAGTACTTTTACCGCTCGGGATTTTTCTTAAAGTCCCCGCACCTAAAACTTCATAAACTGCTGCATTCATGACTCGTATACCCCCATCCATATACACACAGTCTGTAGGACGGGATGTGCTACAAGAAACAAGGGAGTTATTACGTTGCTCATAACCATTTATGATGTTTTCTGTACCTTGATACTCACGATAAGCATCTCTTAGTCCATCAAAATTGGCATTACTATAATCAACTCTAATCTTATTAAGACAAGCCTCAGTTGGATTCTTCTCGCAAGCTTTAATCTCCTCATGATTATTTGACTCCATCTTTGCTGCTAAAGATCTAATTCTTTTCATTTCAGCGTCAAGTGGCCCACCTTTCAACTTCCTTTTGGCTACAGCAATCTTGTAAAGCAGACTTTCAACATCTTTACGCTTCAAGCTATTATCTTCAACCGCGACCTTACTTGTCTCAGCCGCATTAACCGCATCACTAGCGTTACCTGTTGTCAGTCCAATACCAGCACCTAAAACACTAGTAATCGCGCTAATCGTATCTTTCTGCTCTGGAGTTAGCGTTGAAGCGTCTGTAGTCTGATAAAGAAAGTGAGACAAAAATGGTACTACAGCTTCTCCTGTACCCGCCGCAATACCACCTGTCATAGCATCATTACTAGTAGCGTAGCTTACCGCTGCTCCTAGTATAGTATGTGCTAATAAGTGTTGCGGGCTACCGATACCATTAAGCTCATTATCTTCATTTATTCTATTTTCAAGATCATTGCCTTTGAACGCTTGACCAATTTGAAAGGCAATCTGCGGACTGATAGCTTTGGCTACATAACCTACTGCTCCATTACTATTTGGTCCATATAAGGCACCAGTAATACCATCAAAGAACAGACCCTGTTTTTGCACCTTGTCCGCTTGTAATTTCAAATCATCTCTGGCAGCTGTATTGCCTAACTTATCTTGCTCCTCAGCGGCATCCCTTAACTTCTGCTCTTTCTTATTAATCTCCGTCTTAATCTTACGACGCTCTTGATCAAAGGCTTGAGTGATCTCTACCTGCGCCCCAAGCTCTTCATTCACTTGATTGGCATCAAACACATTCTCAAGTATTCCTGCATACTCCTCACGGTTATCCGTCGTGATACTACTGTTTCCAGCGACACCCGTAATACCTGCACGAGTGATACTGCTATCACTATCACCATCTGTGCCGTAGCCAATGCCGTTCATGGTGGCTTGTGGTTTACCGGTGGTATTACCAATGCTAACACCTGCAGAAATGGCATCGCCCTCATAGCTGGTGGTGTTTTCTATGTCTTGGGTCGTAATGCCACCTTTACTGATATAGTTGTTTAATCCATTTTGTAGGGCTTTGTCCGTGGTGGTAATCGCGCCGCCTATCAGATTGGTTGTGCCTTCGGTGGTAAGATCAATACCACCATCCCCTGTGAAGATGCCTGACTGCTCACCCACGGTTTGATAGTCAGCATTGACATTGGTCTTACCG
>NZ_JBQSVP010000207.1:0-3224 GCF_052376345.1 Psychrobacter sp. AOP5-GZ1-6
TTCTTATTATTTATGACACATCAGATTGATTAGGTTTTAAAAGCTATTATCCTACCCAGTTTTTTGTCTAAACCTCATAGATTCGAGAGTAGCTAGCCATATCAAAGGTAGGATAATCAGCGCAGACCCTACTAACAAAGTCATATTTGGTACTTCATTAAACCATATGATTCCAACCACCACCGCCCCTATTAAACCTGAGTATTCCGCACTAGAGACTTTGTACGCTTCAATGTGTCGATACACCTGTACGCATATACCTGCATAAATCAAAATGAATACATTTGAACTGGCGGCCGTAATCAATGAGCGCCAATCAAATGGCTGTCCTTCCCAAATAGCCAAACCAAGCGCGAATGGGATTCCTAATAAATTGGTCAAAAGTAGCGTTTGATAGACAGTATGATGTTGTGGAAGTTTACGAACTAACAGATTGTTTAGCGCCATGGTTACCGCCACTATAAGGGCAAACACCGCCCCTAAATTGATCTGTTTCGGTTGTACAATAACGAGGATACCAGCAAAACCTAATATAGAGGCTGCGATAGTCGGAAAGTTTAATCTGTCTTTATAAAATAAAAAACCCAGTGGTAATACAAATAAAGGGGCGGCATAAAAAATAGCATTCGCAGTCGCAAGAGGCAGTGCTTGAAGAGACAGTACCATAAATATCACACCCAATAACCACACGTGACTACGAACAAAGTGCCATTTTATATTACTGAATAACTTGTTCTTTTTATTAATTAAGCAAAATGGCAACAGCATTAAAACCGCTGTGCATTGACGAAACAGGATAAATTGATATACCGCCGTCTCAGAGGGCAAGGCCTTTATCAAGGTGTCTGAGAAGACCGCAATGATATTTCCTAGTACCAATAGCGTCATGGCAAATGCAACACTCATCTTTGGCATTTTTAGCCTCCCCGCCCTATTCAGAATTCAGAAACTGTTAAAACCCCAATGGGTTCATGCTGATTTAACGATCTGTCAGGCAGTATATTCAAGTAAGAGTATGATGTATAATGATATAAAACATATTTAGTATTACCTGAGGTAATAATGGATTTACCACCGCTGCGTGCAATACAGTGCTTCGAGTCCGTTGCACGGCTTAACAGCTTTTCAAAAGCAGCAGAAAGCCTCAATGTGACACAAAGTGCCGTGAGTCACCAAATACGCATCCTTGAAGAGTATCTTGGGGAAGCAATGTTTTACAGGCAAGGCCGGACCTTTTCGTTGACAGAGGTTGGTGAGCGTTATTTCACAGATGTGAGTGGCGCATTGGGTCTACTTTCAGATAGTAGTCAGATTATTAAACATGGAAAACCTGGGCGTATACGCTTAGCTCTGTACAGTTCAGTCGCAGTGAATTGGTTGATTCCTCGACTAGAAGACTTCTATAGACAGTATCCAGAAATAGAACTTACTTTAGATATGGTTAATCATCCCTCTGATTATAATGAGCAAAGGGCCGATTGTTATATCACCGTCGATCCTCCTCCACATGCTTTCATCAGTAAGTTTTTATTTGCTGAAACTTTATATCCTGTTTGTGGTCAAAAGCTTTGGGAGAAAATAAGAGATAAACCCCTTCCTGACGCATTGTGGCGGCATCCAATATTGTCTGTGAGATATGCAGATACGAGCGAGAATACAGCGGAGGATTGGCTGCGATGGTGTAAGGCAGGCGGATTTGAATTACCAAGCGATATAAAGATAAATCATTTTAGTCATGTACTATTAGCGATAGAAGCCGCACGGTACAATCTGGGTATTACTCTTACCAATAATTATATGATGCAGGATGATGCTTATAAACAAAATATCGTTAGAGTTCCAATGCATGAATTTCTAACAGGGGATAACTTTTACTTCGTTTGCAAGGAATTAAGGAATAATCAGGATGATATTATTAAATTAAGCGAATGGCTAGAATCCCAATGTAATGATACCCACCGAGCAAATCAAAGCAACCGATAACATCTTATTTTGGCATACCGGAGGCGCGCCGGCGCTATTTGCCTACGCTGATGATTTAGATATACGTTAACGAAACTTGCACAGCGCGTAAAACCTTCTAAATTGAAAAACCACTGATGAGCTAGTATCTTTTGCCTAAAGATTCGGCTTAGCAGCAGTATTGTTCATTCTATTATAAAGGTTTTTTATGGGTCAAATCAGTGACTGGGTACTCTCTATCACGGCGAAGTTTGGCTACTTTGGCATTATCTTTGCCATGTTTGCCGAAAACGTCTTTCCGCCTATTCCCTCCGAGGTTATTATGCCTGCTGCTGGGTTTGCCGCCTCAAATGGTGAGCTTAATCTCATACTTGCCATACTAGCAGGGACGCTTGGCGCGGTACTTGGTGCGTTACCGCTGTACTATTTAGGCCGCGTGTTTAATGAAGATCGCTTGATAGCCTTAACCAAAAAATATGGCAAATTTGTTTTTGTAAAACCTGACGATATCAAAGCTACCAATGAGTGGTTCGATAAGCACGGTAAAAAAGCGGTATTCTTTGGTCGTATGGTGCCTGGTATCCGCTCGTTCATCTCGATTCCTGCCGGTATGAATAATATGCCGATGCTACCGTTTTTGGGGCTCTCCGCACTTGGTGCAAGCATTTGGACGACAGGTCTGACGTTCGCGGGTTACTATATGGGCCAAAACTACGAGGTTATTGAATCGACGCTCGCCCCTTACTCGACAGGTATTGGCATCCTTATCGTTGTCATTATTATTGGTTGGTTTGTAAAGCGGCGTTTATCTGATAAACACTAACAAACGCGCAGGCCGATAATCACTAAGTGCTAACGCCTTGATCTACTTGTCGATAGCGTCCAACCCTAAGCGCATCCAAGTAATCGCCTGCTCTTGATGCTCTGTCATCGCATTCCAAATACCGTCTTCGCTAAAGATAGAATGAGCCTCACCAGAGTGCTTAATCGTGACATCAGCCTCACGATCTTGTATCCACTGCGGACTTAAATAATACTCTTGTACCTCAGACAGTAGCGCTTCTGCCTCTCTCCAATCTTGCTGCGCCTGTAATAATTTTGACTGTAGAGCAGACCAACGCTCAAATTTGTGTTGTATGTCTTGTGGATCAATGTCTTGTGGATTAATAGCTTCGCTCATCATATAACTCCTATTTATAGTTGCAAAAATCTCTTTAGAATTTCAAATCAGCTAATACCTTGTCTTTACCTGTGATAATTCA
>NZ_JBQSVP010000208.1:0-3187 GCF_052376345.1 Psychrobacter sp. AOP5-GZ1-6
TAATAGTTCATCTTTTTGTCACATTAAAATTCGATATTGCTATATTAGTAACAACAATATTATATTTTATATATAATTTTTTTTCTAATAGAAGCCTAGTGAATGACATTTGAGTATGAGTTCTAATTCAGTAAGGAATTTGAGAGATTTTAATAATTAATCATTCCAAATCTGGCTTCAAATATAAGGCTTTTATCGGTGATGGAACAGTCATCACTGGCTCTCCGCAAACCACTCATTATGGTATTCCTATCGCTCGGAAGGGCGACAAGGTCGTCTGTAAGAAATGCAAAAAGGTTGTCACTATTATCACGGGTGACCCATCCTATATAGTGGATGGTGCGCCAGTTGCCCGTGTAGGTGATATGACCAGCTGCGGCTCAAAACTGATTGCTAGTCAACAAGCATTTTCGGAGTCGGGTTTTGATGTGGGTAGTATTGCACAGGCAGAACCTTTGCAGTTTGCGAAGTCGGATTCAGCGAGCTTTTTTTCTCTTGAAGATAAAGCTGTTAGTAAATATAAAAAGAAGATTTTGTTTGAAGACGAGTATGGTGATCCTTACTCTAATTCACCTTACATAGCATTTTTTCCAAACACTCAAGAACTGAGAGAAGGCACAACAGATGAGCAAGGCTATACGGAAGAGTTCATTACAGATGAACCTGAAGAAATAGTCGTTCATCTGATTACAGAAGATGAAATTGAGCAATGGAAGACATTATATTAAATGCATCCAATACAGCGACTGTGAATCAAAATTCTATTTACAAGTCAAATTATTATATTTTCATAAAAAATAAAGGTGATAATAAAATGTCTAAATACCCTGAAGGAATTAAAGATACATTCTTATGCTTAACAGGCATAAAAGCCTGGCCATACACGAAGGTAGTTTCAGTCGAAGATGGCGTACCTACCTTAGAAACACAATGTATAAAGAAAAGCAGTTACTCAGAGCAAAAAGGCAATGTAGTTGATACAGCATCAAATGCTGCTCAAGCAAAGTATTTAACGGGTCCACAAGGAGCTACAGTAGCCACTGGTACAGGTGCTCTTGCAGGTGGTGTTGCTATTTTGAGTGCAGGTACCGCAATATTGAGAAAAGATTATGATGAGTATATGCAAACAGGAAATCATTACAGCTTTAACAACCAAAAACTTTCGGACTGTTTATCTACAATTAACTGGGAAAAATATCCAGATTTCGAAACAGCTTTAAAAAGCGAAGGTATGAAATGTAAGCTCTATTAATTTTTGATAACGGCTACACGTAAGAAAACTATTTATGAATATAAAAAGTCAATTTAAAAAAGGTATAACAAATGACCATTAGATTTTTATCTGTAGCTAAAATAATGTCGCTAATAACTATAACAACAATAATTAATGGTTGTAATAGCTCTTTACCTCAAACTAAAGACAGTCTAGAACTTATAACGCAGGTTGATTTAAGAAGTCTCAATAAGAGCCAAAATTTTAATAAAAAAATTATTCAAGCAGCAGATGAAGCTGCCGTAATCTCAAGCAATAAAAGCAATTATGTTGGCTACAGCATGGTAGAAGTTAATGGATATCAGATATTATTCAAACCCGAAGAGCCTAACTCCCTACTTATCTATCAAAACGGCAAACTACTCTCTGACTATATTGATAATAAAGCAACATTATATAAGGATAACACTTACTTCCCTTATGTAAATCGTCAGTCTGTTCACTATAATAATAAAAAAGACGTACTAAACTATAATAATGGTTCTCTATATTTTCGTGACTATGGATTGAATGGTATAGAAGGTGTATTTGAAATAGAGTCTTCTGGTAATAAAGCTATAGATGCTCTTATTGGTGGTGGTTTATCTACAAAAAAATTACTCTACCAAGGTGAAGAGTGTGAGATACAGCCGCAATCACAAATGATCGCTTGTTGTTTTATTGAAGATAAAAAAGAATTACTCCAACTTGGAGATAATGGATGGGAAATTCGCACACCAAATGATAATTTTAGTTGTGAAAAAAATTGATAGTTTGCATCATATAGTCAGTTCCTCAGAGCTATGAAAAAGCTTTTGAGCTGTTTCAAAAAGCTGCTAACCAGAAGTACTCTGATGCTCAATTTAATTTTAGTGTTATGTACGACAATGGCGTAGGCATTGATCAAAACTATGAAAAAGCAATAGAGTGGTATTTGTTAACAGCTGATAATGGAGATTTTGATGCCCAAAATAACCTTGGCACTTTTTATGAAAACGGCTACGGCGTACCGCAAGACTATAGTAAGGCTTTAGAGTGGTATACCAAAGCCGCTGATCAAGGGGTAGATGTAGCACAACTTAACATCGGTGGTCTTTATGAGAACGGTTATGGTGTACCGCAAGATTATGATAAAGCTTTTGAATGGTACAAAAAAGCAGCAGATCAAGGCAATCAAGCAGCCAGTAATCGCATCGGTAGATTAGTCATGAATAATAAAATTGACGATACTGGTATCACTATCTACAGCACTCAAGAAACTGGTCTTACATTGGGTGATCTTGAAAATATGAGCCAATAATAATAAAAGCTGTATGAGCCAACAGTTTTTAGCTCATACAGCCACTAATTTATAAAGTGTTTAACAACCTCATCACTCCACCAAACCATCTAAAATAGATTTGACTTCCGTGACGTACTGACCCAAATCTGGCTTTGAATATAAGGCTTTACCAATGGCGGTACGGTCATCACCAGCTCTTTACAAACCACTCATTATGGCATTCCTGTCGCTCGTAAAGGGGACAAAGTCGTCTGTAAGAAGTGCAAAAAGGTTGTCACTATTATCACTGGTGACCCGTCCTATATAGTGGATGGTTCACCTGTTGCCCGTGCAGGTGATATATATTTTGCGCCAAAAGCACATGAAAAGGACTTTTCTCTAGCTTCAGACGCCGCCAGCAAGCATTTCTTTATACATGAAATGACCCATGTATGGCAGTATCAGAATGGTCAAACTGTTGCCTTACGTGCTATTGGCGAGCAACTGTTTTTTGAATTCCCAAGTAAAATTGGATTAGGAGATGGTGCGTACGTATATAAACTTGATCAAAGCAAAAATCTACTTGATTATGAGATAGAACAGCAAGCTTCTATTGTTGCGGATTATTGGGCTATGAAGAATAGACTTATTGATAAAGTTAAGCAAAGAGCTAC
>NZ_JBQSVP010000209.1:0-3160 GCF_052376345.1 Psychrobacter sp. AOP5-GZ1-6
TGAGTCAGCGGCGATTAAAGCCCATGGTCAAGTAAATGTAAAAACTTACACTAATAAATTTATGCCCATGTTTCGTGCGGTTGCACACGATGATATAACATCATCGACAGTTAAAATTGTCTGTGCAGGTCGCGATGAGACCGTGGTGGGCATTCATGCCGTCGGGTCAGATGTGGATGAAATTTTACAAGGATTTGCTTTGGCAATGAAAGTTGGTATTACTAAAGCAGATTTAGAAGAGACATTTACCATTCATCCAACAAGTGCAGAAGAATTTTTAAGTTTTAACTAAGCGGATATAAAGTGAGTGAATATTGAAAGTAAATGAGGTTAGCCGTTATAAGCAACGTCTAACCTCGCTATAAAACAGTTAGTTGATAGCAGCAAACAAATCATTCAATGCTTCACTCATACTAGGGTGGGTAAAAATATGATCACGCACCTGCTGGTAGGTTAAGCCTTGACGGATTGCTAAATCCATAAAGTTAATCAATTCATGCGACTCGGCACACAACAGTTGCACACCCAAGATTTTATCAGTTTTAGCATCTACTACGGCCTTAAGCAGCCCATCAGCTTGTTCTAAGATATTGGCTTTAGGAATAGTTGCTGCATCTAGTGTGGCGGTTTTAATGTCATAACCTTTATCTTTTGCCATTTTTGCGGTCATACCGACATTAGCAAGTGGCGGATTGACAAACACCGCATAAGGGAAAGTACGGTCTTTGGTGGTGTAACTGCCATCGCCCAATACTTGGCTTTTAACTACACGATAATCATCGAGCGAAATATAGGTAAATTGGGGGCTGCCTGCCACATCGCCCATCGCATAGATATTCGGCACGTTGGTTTGTAATTTTTCATTGACAGCAATATAACCTTTATCGGTAAGCTCAATGCCCGCTTTTTCAAGGTTTAGCCCTTCGGTATTGGCTCTGCGGCCTGTAGCAACCAAAATCGCATCGGCATGCAGTTCGCTATCAGCGGTGGTAATTGTGGCTTGCTGTCCACTATCGCTTATTTTTTTGATTTGCTGATTAGTTTTGACTGTAATATGCTGTTTTGCCATGATAGCGAGTAAAGTTTTGGTGATATCTTCATCTTCTCGTGGTAAAAAGGTATCGCCTGTTTCTAAAATCGTCACTTCACTGCCAAACCCTGCAAAAATAAAGGCAAACTCTAGCCCGATATAGCCACCACCAATAATAACGAGCTGTTTTGGTAAATCGGTTAGTTGCATGATACGGGTGCTGTCGTAGGCAAATTTGCTGTCTTTTAACCCATCAATCGGCGGCTGCCAGTTATACGCCCCTGTATTGATGTAAATATAATCAGCAGTGATGGTCAATGTGTCAGTATCGGTGACGACCTGCACGGTTTTATTATCAATAAAACTGGCTTTGCCTGTAATCACTTCGGCATTATCTAGACTATCAACTTTCTCAAAGTTGGCATGATTAAGTTTATCAATTAAATCGTTCTTTTTGCTAACTGCTTGAGCAAGTGATGGTTGTACGTCATGACCATAAGCTAAGAAGGCTAATTTTTTTGAGGGAATACAGCCAATATTGATACAGGTACCACCATACATGGTAGCGGACTGCTCCACTAAAATCACGGATTTGCCTGTCTTGGCTAAAGCTTGTGCCAGAGTTTTACCTGCTTTGCCAAAGCCGATAATCAGATGTTCGATGTGTTTTATGGTCACTGTGAGCCCCTCTGTTTTTATGATTGATTATAAGTTTTATGATTAAATAGAACTTGCTCCATAGTGTAATGATATAGTAGAGATATGCAATTTTATTAATAAAATTTAACATATTAATACCCCACTCTCAACACTTTTAAGCGGGGTTGAAACAAAAAAGGCATGAACTTAAACTTTAATCAATGACCAAAAAGATTAGAGAACAAGCCATGCCCATCGACGAATTTATCATTAAAATCTATCTAATGGTAGATGACTACTACAAAAAGATTGTAACAAACCGGCTAAGACAAGGCGGATATGCACCAAAGCTAACCGACAGTGAAATTATTACCATGGAGATAGTGGGTGAGTTTTTACAGATGGACACCGACTCACAAATCCATCAGTATTTTAAACAGCATTGGCAAACATGGTTTCCACAAATAGGCTCATATCCCAACTTTGCCAAGCAGTGCGTCAATTTGTTACAGGTAAAAACTTTGATACAACAGCATATCGTTAAACAGTATGGACAAGACAACATTCATTTTATCGATGGCTTTCCCATTCCTGTATGCCAATATGCCAGAGCGTATCGGTATAAAACCTTCAAATACGAAGGTAGTTATAGTTACTGCGCCTCAAAGCAACAAAAATATTTCGGCTTTGAAGGACATTTACTCATTAATCTATCGGGCATGATAACCAATTTTACCTTTGCCTCTGCCAGAATAGATGAAAGATTAGTGGCACCTGATATGCTTGATAATATCAAAGGCTTGTTAGGTGCAGATATGGGCTATATTAGCCCTGATTTATCTGAGTATTGCTTTAAGCGATGTGTTGATTTGCAAACACCGCTTAGAAAAAATATGCCCGATAAACGACCAATCAGTGTACTTAATCGTCTTAAAAATGCTCGTCGCAATATTGAGACGGTGATTGGTCAGTTATCACAGCGGTTTAATATGCAAAAGGTGAGAGCGAGAGATTTATGGCATTTATCCCACAGATTTATGCGTAAAATCTTGGCTCATAACTTCTGCTTTGTAATCAATAAACAGTTAGGTAATCCCCCACTTCAGTTTGAGTTGCTTATTTCAAGTTGAGAGTGGGGTTTATCATCATAACTTGTACTGAAAGCCACCAAATCAGCTAATGCTCTGGTAGCGTCTTGATCCTTAGTGCTGGCTCTCACATAAATACGAACGGTCATAACGCTACCTCTATTACTTAGACTTAATAATTAATGTTCATTGATAACAGCAAGAGATTGCTATCATTTAATATCAGATACAAGTCTAATGATAGATAAATTATTATTTAAAGGTTTTATGTTTTAGGTATAGACTAATGATAAGGGGTTGAAGTGGCTCCGTTGAGGTATAAGTTGATGAAATGGTTGGACGCATTAAAAAAGATCCTGCTTTTTTTAATAAAGAACGTCCTATCCGTACATACCTAAATGAT
>NZ_JBQSVP010000210.1:0-3071 GCF_052376345.1 Psychrobacter sp. AOP5-GZ1-6
CTGCGCTTCCACACCCTGCCTATCAACGTCCTAGTCTTGAACGGCTCTTTAGGGAAATCTAATCTTGAGGTGGGCTTCCCGCTTAGATGCTTTCAGCGGTTATCCCATCCGAACGTAGCTACCGGGCAATGCCATTGGCATGACAACCCGAACACCAGTGGTTCGTCCACTCTGGTCCTCTCGTACTAGGAGCAGATCCTCTCAAATTTCCAACGCCCACGGTAGATAGGGACCGAACTGTCTCACGACGTTCTAAACCCAGCTCGCGTACCTCTTTAAATGGCGAACAGCCATACCCTTAGGACCTGCTTCAGCCCTAGGATGAGATGAGCCGACATCGAGGTGCCAAACACCGCCGTCGATATGAACTCTTGGGCGGTATCAGCCTGTTATCCCCAGAGTACCTTTTATCCGTTGAGCGATGGCCCTTCCATACAGAACCACCGGATCACTAAGACCTACTTTCGTACCTGCTCGACTTGTGGGTCTCGCAGTTAAGCGCGCTTTTGCCTTTATACTCTACGACCGATTTCCGACCGGTCTGAGCGCACCTTCGTACTCCTCCGTTACTCTTTAGGAGGAGACCGCCCCAGTCAAACTACCCACCATACATTGTCCTCGGTATTGTTATACCTGAGTTAGAACCCCAACATGACCAGGGTGGTATTTCAAGATTGGCTCCACCAAGACTAGCGTCTCGGTTTCAAAGCCTCCCACCTATCCTGCACAAGTCAGGTCAAAGTTCAATGTAAAGCTGTAGTAAAGGTTCACGGGGTCTTTCCGTCTAGCCGCGGGTACACAGCATCTTCACTGCGATTTCGATTTCACTGAGTCTCTGCTGGAGACAGCGCTGCCATCATTATGTCATTCGTGCAGGTCGGAACTTACCCGACAAGGAATTTCGCTACCTTAGGACCGTTATAGTTACGGCCGCCGTTTACTGGGGCTTCGATCAAGAGCTTCGCTTACGCTAACCCCATCAATTAACCTTCCAGCACCGGGCAGACATCACACCCTATACGTCCACTTTCGTGTTTGCAGAGTGCTGTGTTTTTAATAAACAGTTGCAGCAGCCTGGTATCTGCGACTGCCAACAGCTCAAGGAGCAAGTCCTATCACCATCAACAGCGTACCTTCTCCCGAAGTTACGGTACCATTTTGCCTAGTTCCTTCAGCAGAGTTCTCTCAAGCGCCTTGGTATTCTCTACCTGATCACCTGTGTCGGTTTAGGGTACGATTCGTTTATAACTATTGCTTAGAAGCTTTTCCTGGAAGCATGGTATTTGCCACTTCGTCTTACAAGTAAGACTTGCTATAAGATCTCGGTATAGAATAGCCCGGATTTACCTAAGCTATAAACCTACATCCTTTCACCTGGACAACCAACGCCAGGCTGACATAACCTTCTCCGTCCCTCCATCGCATTATAAACAAGTATCGGAATATTAACCGATTTCCCATCGACTACGCCTTTCGGCCTCGCCTTAGGGGTCGACTCACCCAGCCCCGATTAACGTTGGACTGGAACCCTTGATCTTCCGGCGTGCGAGCTTTTCACTCGCATTATCGTTACTCACGTCAGCATTCGCTCTTGTGATACCTCCAGCATGCTTTACAACACACCTTCACAGGCTTACACAACGCTCCCCTACCACTTGAAAACAAATTCAAATCCGCAGCTTCGGCTCCTAGTTTGAGCCCCGTTACATCTTCCGCGCGGGCCGACTCGACTAGTGAGCTATTACGCTTTCTTTAAAGGATGGCTGCTTCTAAGCCAACCTCCTAGCTGTCTATGCCTTCCCACCTCGTTTCCCACTTAACTAGGAATTTGGGGCCTTAGCTGGCGGTCTGGGTTGTTTCCCTCTCCACGATGGACGTTAGCACCCACCGTGTGTCTCCCGGATATCACTCATCGGTATTCGGAGTTTGCATCGGTTTGGTAAGTCGGTATGACCCCCTAGCCGAAACAGTGCTCTACCCCCAATGGTGTTCGTCCGAGGCGCTACCTAAATAGCTTTCGGGGAGAACCAGCTATCACCGAGTTTGATTAGCCTTTCACCCCTATCCACAAGTCATCCCCTGGCTTTTCAACGACAGTGGGTTCGGTCCTCCGGTGCCTGTTACGGCACTTTCAACCTGCTCATGGATAGATCACTCGGTTTCGGGTCTATACCCTGCAACTAGACGCCCTATTAAGACTCGGTTTCCCTACGGCTCCCCTAAATGGTTAACCTTGCTACAGAATATAAGTCGCTGACCCATTATACAAAAGGTACGCGGTCACCACGCAAGGTGGCTCCCACTGCTTGTACGCACACGGTTTCAGGTTCTATTTCACTCCCCTCACAGGGGTTCTTTTCGCCTTTCCCTCACGGTACTGGTTCACTATCGGTCAGTCAGGAGTATTTAGCCTTGGAGGATGGTCCCCCCATCTTCAAACAGGATTTCTCGTGCCCCGCTCTACTTAATATGTTAACGCTAATGTTTCGAATACAGGACTATCACCTACTACGGTCAGCTTTCCCACGCTGTTCTTCTACATTAGCACTAATCGGCTTCTCCCCGTTCGCTCGCCGCTACTAGGGGAATCTCAATTGATGTCTCTTCCTAAGGGTACTGAGATGTTTCACTTCCCCTCGTTTGCTTCCTAATAAATTAGGATACCTAGCTTATGCTAGGTGGGTTTCCCCATTCAGAAATCTCCGGATCACAGGATATTGCCGCCTCCCCGAAGCTTATCGCAGGCTGTCACGTCTTTCATCGCCTCTGACTGCCAAGGCATCCACCATGTGCGCTTCATTACTTGACCATACAACCCCAAGTAGTCTTACGACTTCAAAGTGTCATACAATCTAATTATGATAACGATATCACCTATGTTTATACGCTTGATTCAGTTCTCTTTACTTTTTTAGTAACCAACCCCTGGGATAACAACTGATGTCGTTAAGAGGTCGATTACTAAGGTTAAGAAGTGCGCGTGAACACGCGCTTCTTAACCCAGACTCATATCTATGTTTTTAAATAGTTCCTATGCTCTCGTCGAGTCATAAGTTCTGTATAAAACAGAA
>NZ_JBQSVP010000211.1:0-2998 GCF_052376345.1 Psychrobacter sp. AOP5-GZ1-6
TATAAGTCAACCAAGTCCAATCTATACATTAGTATGGTCAGCGAATATGACGATTTGTATGGATTTGACTATATAATCTCTATTATTCGTACTACTGATTAATTATAAAACATAAAAAAAGAGCCTATTCACATAGGCTCTATCTAACTTAATCAACATTACTTAATCAAGTATTCCTCAAAATGGAATATCATCATCTACTGGCCCGTCTGGCATTGCAGTAGGCTTAGGTTGTGTAGGTTTTTGTGCTGGAGGATTAAACTGGTTTTGCTGAGCAGGTGCGCCTTGATTGCCAAAGTTGTTCTGACCGCCATTAGGTTGATTGTAGCCACCTTGTTGAGCGGGCTGATTATTGACTTGCTGACCAAAGTTATTCTGGCCGTTCTGATTGCCATAGCCCTGATTTTGACCGCCTTGATTACCATAGCTGCCACCCTGCCCTTGAGCTTGACCACCAGTTGCACCATCTAGCATTTGCATTTGTTCGGCACGAATCTCGGTGATATAACGATCTTGTCCGTTGGGATCTTGATATTTACGCGTACGTAAGCTGCCTTCGATATAGACTTTACTACCCTTACGCAAATACTGCGCAGCAATTTCACCTAAACGATTGAATAGTGAAATACGATGCCATTCCGTCGCTTCTCGTTTTTCACCACTTTGCTTGTCCGTCCACTGCTCCGATGTCGCAACCGAAATATTGGTCACGCCACCACCGTTATTAAATTGACGTGCCTCAGGATCTGCTCCAAGGTTGCCAATAATGATGACTTTATTAACTCCGCGCATGGTACCGTCCTTTTATTTATGAATAATTTAATGAATCGTGTTAATCATGATTTAATGGAGCCAGTTTGGTCCACCGCATATTAATACTATCAGTAATATGATTTTACTTTAACCAATTTTTGTTTAAATATCTAGAGGGCTTTGCGCTAGATGCGACAACTCTTGTCGCGATATATCTGTCAACTGGGTTTTATCTAATTTAAGATACGCCACTTGCTCTTTCGCCATCACAACTAGTTCATCGACGCCATCTACTGCTAGCATCTGACGTGACCAGTCCTGCATATTGATGTCTTTAGGAATAGTGACGGTCGTGCTTGATAAATAAGGTGGCTGCGCAATCGGTATAATAAGCAGCAAAGCGACACCTATAATGAGCGCCAATATACCCCACGCCAATAGATTAGGTTGATTCAATAAAAACCCGCCCATCGCCCCACCGACAAACGCACCAAAAAACTGGCTAGAAGAGTTTATACCCATTGCCGTGGCTTTATTTGCTACTGGAGCGCGCTTAGAAATCCACGAAGGAATGGTCGCCTCAATGAGATTGAAGCCCATAAAATACAATAATAAGCCGAGTATAATACCAACACCAACCTGACTGCCAAGTGCGAGTATGGCTAAAGCAGCTGTTATTAATGCCAACGCACCCAAAAATACCTGACGCATTTTTCTTTTCTTTTCGGCGATGATAATAAAAGGTATCGCAACAGCAAAACCGATCAACAACAACGGTAAATAAACCAGTCCCTGCTGACGTACCGACAGCCCCATCACTTCTGTCAATTGATGTGGCAAAATAACGAAGATTGCTGTCATAGTCAAATGTAGGGCAAAAATACCGATATGTAAGCGATTTAAGTCACCAATTTTTAACACGCTGGCCAATTGCTGACCAATCGATTTATTATCCAAATTATGCTTGAGTACTCGTAGCGGCGTTGGTACTACCAATAATAGTAGCATGGCTAAAACAGCAAACACGGCTGTAAGCCAAAACAATCCTGAAATACCAAGCGTACCAACCAACAGCGGACCAAAGGCAAAAGCAATCATGATCGAAGTAGCAATGGTCAAACCCATCATGGCCATGGCCTTAGTTCGCATCTCCTCACGAGTCACATCAGCCAGTAATGCCATCAACACAGCAGAAACCGCACCACTACCTGCCAACGCCCGACCGATAATAACCTCAAAAATATCTGTCGCATTGGCCGCGATGATACCGCCAACAGCAAACAAGACTAACCCTAAAAATATAATCGGTTTACGTGGAAATTTATCAGCAGCGAGGCTCATCGGTATTTGAAAAATAGCCTGCCCAAGCCCGTAGATACCAACGGCTAAACCAATCAAAAAAGGCGTCGCATGTACATAATTGTTTCCATATACCGAAAACACCGGCACAATCATAAATAGACCGACCATACGCAAAGCAAAAATACCACCAACGCCTAATATTGCTCGCCTTTCTACGCTATTCATACTTGCCTCACTGATTGATCGTTGGCGGGTTTTCGTATTGTATGTGCTGATATATTACTGCTGCTTTATAAAGGCATCCGCCTAAAAATCAAGCCCCTTAGTATAAGACATTCGCCATTGGGTTGCCGAGACTTTTGTTTTTTGTGTATATTAATCATCTCTCTACTTCGTCATAAATATGACGCCATATTTCTATGACCAAGTGCCTCTGCTAGGGCGTGTCCTCATTTTAAAAATGGAGATAAAAATAAGATAAATAGCAAACAAATAAAGTAGTGCAGATAACATCAAGATATTAGCAAGCTACTTAACACCGTTTGGCAAACACTTAGCCATTTTTAGCCCATTTAATATTTATTATTGTTCAGATTGATGACACGCCTCAGTCATCGCACCTTGAATAATGCTGCTGTCATAACAATAAAGTAAAACAGTACGGATATAAGCTGTATTGTATAGTTGAGTTCAAATAATTTCGATACAAGGAAACCGAGTGCAAGCTATACATTAGTATGGTCAGCGAGGATGACGATGTAGCGGATTTATATGGATTTGACTATATCTTAGACCACGACAACCAAACTGATACTTATCACGAACACTACTAGAAAGTGACACGGTTTAACTGAATATATAACAAACCACATCTATTACTGAGCAGATATTTCATCTAACTTTATTGACTGGTATAAACATGACGATAAAAAGTACCTAGATA
>NZ_JBQSVP010000212.1:0-2902 GCF_052376345.1 Psychrobacter sp. AOP5-GZ1-6
CTAACATATACCAAAAGACATTCAAAAAACACCCAGAGAAATATCCATGAAAATTTTGATCGCCCCTGATTCGTTTAAAGAAAGTTTAGAGGCACTAGATGTTTGCCGTGCAATCCAGTCCGGCTTTAGCCAAGTGTTTCCAGACGCTGATTATAAGCTGCTGCCAATGGCTGATGGTGGTGAAGGCACCTCTGCCGTATTGTCTTATGTATTGGGTGGGCACTGGAAAGAAATCAGAGTGCATGACCCACTGATGAGACCTATCACCGCAAAGTACTTATTATTGCCTGATGCCACAGCTGTCATCGAAATCGCTCATGCTTGCGGTCTACATTTACTGACTGCGGCAGAGCGCAATCCGATCATCGCTAGCAGTTATGGTGTCGGGGAGCTGATTGCCGATGCTTTGGATGAAGGCGTTAAACGTATCATTATTGGGTTGGGTGGCAGTGCCACCAATGATGCAGGGCTTGGCATGCTAACTGCGTTAGGTATGGCGTTTCATGACGTCAATGGTCATTCATTAGCTCAGGGCGGCGGTGCACTTGCCAGCCTACATAAGCTCGATAATACAAACCTTCACGCAAAGATATCAGACACGGTATTTGAGGTTGCTTGTGATGTGACCAATCCATTATGCGGTCTGCTAGGTGCCAGCGCCGTGTTTGGCCCGCAAAAAGGCGCTTGTCCAGAGCAAGTCAATACCCTGGACAAGGCACTCAGTCACTTTGCTACTATTTGTGGGCAGTATGGCTATGAAGACTGCCAACACGTTGAAGGTGCTGGCGCAGCAGGCGGTCTTGGCTATGCGTTAATGAGCTTTTGTGATGCCCATCTGAAATCTGGTTTTGATACCGTTGCCGAGGTGGCTCACCTTTCTCAACATATCATAGAGGCTGATTTGGTCATCACTGGCGAAGGTAAGCTCGATGCGCAAACAGCCATGGGTAAGGTGGCAGACGGTATCAGTCAAATCGCTAAGGCTAGCCGTACACCTGTTATCGCTATCTGCGGCAGCGTCGATGGACTAAAACCTGCTCAGACCAGTCAGTTCGATGTGGTTATGCCAAGTATCCAAAAAGTAGACACGATCGATAACGTGTTAGGTTCTGCTTACAATAACATTGAGACTACTGCTGCTAATATTGCTTCGGCTATGCGCTTAGGTATTGAGATGAGTTAGATATTCTTATAATAGCTCGACTATAAAAGTATTACAGCGTCCCTATTGAGGTATCACGTATACACCTACACTCAGTTACCTTGTACTATTTTTAAATTGTATCGACTACACTAGGGCGTATCATCAATTAGTACATTGGTGACACACCCTACTTCCAAGCAGAACAGAGCCAAACCGTTTAATTTGTTTTTTGGCTCCATTCTGTATACATATCACAATATTTTTGGATACCAGTGTCACAGATACGCTTCAACCCTGCTAGCCCGCCTACTCTATCGCCATAGGCACCGTCACTGAGAATATAAATTTTTGCTAATTGGTTTTGCGCGTCTTCATAACCTAGCTGGCTATAGCTTTCAAACCAATGTGCCGCTTTGCTATAGTCTAGTTTTACACCCTCGCCTTTATAGTACATAGAGCCAAGGTTAAACTGAGCATGTGCCATACCTTGCTTAGCTGCTTTTTCGAACCATTCAGCCGCTTTTGTATTATTTTTATGAACCCCTTGCCCCTGCTGATACAGGACACCTAAATTAAATTGAGCGTCAGCAACTCCTTGTTCAGCAGATTTTTGATACCACTTAAACGCTGTTGCATTATTTTTAGGAACTCCTTTAGCATTGGCATAAGCAATGCCCAAATTAAACTGTGCTAACTTGTTATTTTGTTCAGCTGCCTGCCGCCAATACTTCAGTGCTCTAATATCGTTTTGAACGACACCTTCACCTGTAGAATATAGATTACCAAGATTGTATTGAGCTCTACCATAGCCTTGCTTAGCAGACTTACTATAGTAGGCAAAGGCTTTTTCATAGTTTTGTGGTACGCCTATGCCTTCATTGTACATAACACCAATATTATATTGTGCTTCAGCCAACCCTTGATTGGCAGATTTATTCAACCACTCAAAAGCCTTTGTACTATTTTTCTCAACATCTAAGCCTGCTGCATACATGATACCCAAATTATACTGGGCAATGGCATTCCCTTGCTGTGCTAGCGACTCAATGGTAGTCAAATCTCTTATCAATATCGACTCTTCCGCAGTAGCGGAAATGGTTAATCCAGCGATCATATAAGTCATTATAATCTTAAGACAGTTCTTTCTTAATAGCTTTATATTCATCATTAGTCCATAGATACAGAATAAATTGAAATATATATAAATAGAGTATGGCGTGTTTAACATTTATATATAGGTACTGCTACTAACTGATCTTTGTTATGAACAAGATGCAACGTTGATACGCATTGACAATGTCATATAGAAGATCCGTTTGACAACATCGTCGAGATTTACAGCCACAGCTATGAGCTTATCTATAGCAAAGGTGCGTACTAAGATCAGTATGAATTTAGCCTACATTTAGATGATAAACAAATAGCGTATTCAGATTATGAATACGCTATTTTTATGTATAGCCATCACTTTAAGCAGCAAGTCATTGCAAATACCTAACTACTTCATTCCCTACTGAAGCTTTAATACGATGGCGAGGACATCGAAGCTCCCAGGTACATACATGCAATTGATATTAATAATTTCAAAAATGGTGACTTACATTCTGGCCAACGGGTGATAATAAAATACAAGCTTGCAGGTAGAATAAAAAAATACAATAGCCCCCACAGCACCGACTCTTGAAAAGCAATAATTATCAATTTGATGCTATAAACAAGACACATGATACTTGCAACAACAAGTAAAAGCATTCCTAT
>NZ_JBQSVP010000213.1:0-2842 GCF_052376345.1 Psychrobacter sp. AOP5-GZ1-6
TTGATTGCTGGGGCAGTTCAGAATTTCAATTTGAGATTTATGGTTAAAAATAGTATAGGCAATCCAGCCCCAAACCAAAAATATTTGCTTATAAGTGAAAATGGAAATACAAGTTTTGGCACAACAGATAATAATGGATTTACTGAATCAGTTTATACATCTGAAAAGACAAAGTTCAGTATTCATGTGATTTTAGATTAAGGATTAGTATGTCTAGTTATTATACTCAAGCGGTTTTTATTAATGAAGTTCCAGATTTTTTGTCCATAGAAAAAATTAGTTATAGTCACTGCACTACAAAAGAGTTATAATTTGGATGAATATCATAAAACAATTTAGATAAGTCATTTTCCATCCAACCTTGGCGTAAAAACTTCACTTGAGCCCATTTTTTCTCGATGGGATTTAAGTCAGGACTATAAGGTGGTAAGAATAGAAGCCTGTGACCATGCCTGTTAAGCAGCTTTTGAACGCGCTTATGAAAGGTCGCATTATCCATAACGATCACACATTTTTTCTTAAGCTTTGGTATCAGCGTGAACTTGCACCAGTGATAGAAAACCTCTTTATTGATGTTGCTCTTTAAGCAATCGAGTGCAAACAGCATTTTGCCATATAGCGCACCAATCACGTTGGTTCGCTCCTTGGCTTGCCAGTTATAACTGCCAATGCAGGGGCTACCAATGGGTGCATAACCACAAGGACGCATCGTTTCACTTTCAAAGCCACTCTCGTCCATATAGACAATAGCAAAGCCTTGAGCAATGTAGTGGTTAAGTTTTTTTAGGTAGTGAGCCCTCTTTAGTGGACAAGCTTTGGGATGCTCAAGTGTCTTTTTTTTTTGCTAACACCAATACGCTTTAAGGCTTTGCTGATGCCTGTTGGGCTACAATTAAAACGCTGTGCTCGCTCATAGTGATAATCGTCAGGGTGGTCTTTGACATCCTGAGCTAGGGCTTCATCCTCTATTTTGTAGGGCTTAATATATCGAGTGGTTTTACTATGAAGACGCTTTTTCCACTTCTGGATAGTCGTTGGACTGATATCATAGAAAACAGCAGCTTCGGCAAAGGTCATGCCCTCATCTAAGCTTTTTAAAACTTGTTTGCGATAATCTAGGGAGTAAGTCATGGTCGTTTATACTGGTAATCGTTTAATTGATTTATTTTATAACATTTTTGTGGTCATCTGACTATATGAAGTTCAGTTCTCCAATTCAATTTCTAAGAATCTTTATAAAGTTTTAGTTATTCCTGCATATTCTTTATCTAAAAACGAAAGCGCATCATTAGTAATAAAAGTTGATAAAATTCCTATAAAAAAAATAAAATTAGATATATATTCTCGCAGCACATATCCAGTTAAGAAAATTTCATTAAAGTCAATATTATCTGAAACTTGTACCGATAGAAAAAATACTTGTACTTTTGATTTGAAACTCAAAATATATCAAATTGATAAAAAAAATAATAGAGCCATATTAATGAACTACAATAGTATTGAATTGCTATCTAAAAAAGAAAATAAATATACTGGTTACTATATTTACCGAAGAAGTAAAAAACTAAGTCAAACTTCCAAGGAAACAATAGAGTATATTAATAACCCAAATAAACTAAAGAATGAATACGTAAAAAAAGCACTAAGTATCTTCAAAGCAGAATCCAGTAAGTCAGGTTCGAAAGAATACCAACCTTTGATTTATAAAATAGTTATGGTAAAAATATTTGAAAGTTTTCTGAAGGAAGCGAGTAATCCTAAAACAATTATTGAAGATATTGATAATATATTTGGTAAAAACGTCACAGATAGCTCAACTGCTGAAAATTATGCATTCTATCATATATATGAAGCATTAATACGCGCGAACGAAAACGACCCTGGCTATGATAAAATTCAACATTTTACCCATAGTGCCTATTTAGCATATACTTCATTTAAGATGACAGTAGATGCAGCTCAATATGGAGCTGAAGCTTGGGACGCTATAATGGGAGGCAGTTCTGACGACTACGAATCTGATATGTATGCGAATAATTTAGGTCAAGCTTATGGTAATAGGCTATACAAACGTTTTAATCCATAATATAAATGCATTAAAACGTTTACGAATTTTTAATAAAACTATCAACTAAAAAACCAAAACCTGCAATAATCAAAATACTCCAAAGGCCTATGTATGCTTTATCGACATATATTTTATTTAATTCTAATTATTTTAGCTGAAATCATCCTATATCTTTCATTAACTTATGGATATTTTCATACTGAAAATCACTTTCAAATACAAGGGCTAGGTAATCTTGATCAGTATCAGAAAGCTCTTATAAGATTTAATATATTCGTATTTTTTATGCATATCGTTATTACCTCAATATCCTCTTTATACTTGAAAAATGACAATAAAACACTTCCTTTAATACTTATCGCTGTAATCAACTTGATAATTACATTTATATTTTTCCTGCTTGGTGTTTATGATAACTATATAAATGTGCAAGAGGCTAATATATTTACTGATTTAAGATCAAATATATTTTATGCGGATATATACTACATACTACCTATGTTATGGGCTATCCTCTATTCTATTTATATATATTCAAAAATAAAAAGCAAGCGCAGTTAACTAAATCATAAAAACACTTAGAACTTATAAAGTTATTATATTTCTATAGTTAGTTCAAAATAAAATTGTTATGGTTAGGACAAACATCATAAAACAATTTGGATAAGTCGTTTTCCAACCAACCTTGGCGTAGAAACTTC
The DNA here is from genome assembly GCF_052376345.1 of Psychrobacter sp. AOP5-GZ1-6. NCBI lineage: Bacteria > Pseudomonadati > Pseudomonadota > Gammaproteobacteria > Moraxellales > Moraxellaceae > Psychrobacter > Psychrobacter sp. AOP5-GZ1-6. Next base: position 2,770 of record NZ_JBQSVP010000213.1, read on the forward strand.
ACTTGTTCCCATTTATTTTCAATGATATTGAGGGCTATGTCTCTCCTGCATATAGCTTTTATAGAGGTTATAC
>NZ_JBQSVP010000214.1:0-2836 GCF_052376345.1 Psychrobacter sp. AOP5-GZ1-6
TTTCTCGCTACCTGCGTAGTAATTTTTAATATGTTTACCACATCTTTGATAGTTGTAGTTTGTCTCACAATCATTGATGAAGCTAGCTTGCTGTACTTTATCAAGCTTTTGATAAACATTGTTGACACGTGTTATACATTTTTGATTACCGTTACAACCTTTTAGACCTTTGAGCCAATTCTCTAATTGTATATGATTCAAATAATTATTCTGAGTCTGATTAATACTATTAGCCGTACTGGCAGTATCTCCACCAGCTGTAGCAGCGATACCTGCTGACAGTCCTAAAAGCAATGCTTTTTTAGTCGCTTCGTCAACCCCATGCTCATCTAAATAACGACCTACTGCTGATATAGAGACTGCGGTCGTACCACTGGCTAATGCACCGTCTACACTTCCTGTGGCAATAGCACCAACTAGCGTATGCAGCGCAACACGATAAGTACCACCTTCTGCCCATTTATCGGCTTCATCTACTCTACCTTGTTCGATAAGTTCTATTTGTCGATTAACAGCAAAGTCCCCAACCGCTTTAGGTGCTTCTTTGCCAAACTCCTGCGTAATCTGCGTCTGCGCCCCAAGCTCTTCATTCACTTGATTGGCATCAAACACATTCTCAAGGATGCCTGCATACTCTGCACGGTTATCAGTCGTGATATTCCTGTTTCCAGCGACACCCGTAATACCTGCTCTGGTAATACTGCTATCACTGTCACTATCTGTGCCGTAGCCAATGCCGTTCATGGTGGCTTGTGGTTTGCCGGTGGTATTACCAATGCTAACACCTGCAGAAATGGCATCGCCCTCATAGCTGGTGGTGTTTTCTATGTCTTGAGTCGTAATGCCACCTTTACTGACATAGTTGTTTAATCCTTCTTGTAGCGCTTTGTCAGTCGTGGTAATCGCGCCGCCTATCAGATTGGTTGTGCCTTCGGTGGTAAGGTCAAGACCACCATCCCCTGTGAAGATGCCTGACTGCTCACCCACGGCTTGATAGTCAGCATTGACATTGGTTTTGCCGCCATTGACCGATAGACTGGAGCCTACACCACCGCCTGCTATATCAATATCAGCGCTAAAAAGCCCATGTTCTTTTGGTCGCTGTCATAAGTTGCGGTGTCTTAGTTTGAGATACAAAAAAAGCTACAACACATTTTTTGTATTGTAGCTTTGATTAGATAATAAATCTCTTACTAGGTCTTGTAACCTCTATTCAAATCACATACTAGTTAAGAAAAACAATGTACACTAATCACAGCAATATTTTGCTCCGGATCTTCTTCTAAAGATACATCTAAACCGTTCGATACACTGAGTCCATATTTATTATCATTGTTTATTAATAAGAAACTCTCACCCGTTGAAGTTCTTTCAAGTTCACCGAATTCGGCAAGATCGATAACTTTATCTCCAAGACCATATTTTCCAAGTATTCTACCTTCATACTGATTATCATTATTTGTTTTAAATACATTGATGCAATCGAGTTTCTTTTCAGAGTTGAAAAAAAAATTCATAATAATGTCAGTATTTCCATATTCTTGGTCGATTTTACTAAAAACTTCTAAATAATCACCGTTATCTTGAAAATAATAATTTTTGTCAAGTGTTTCTAATGATCTTCTTACATCATCATAGTCCTGATTTAAAATAGTAAAACCGGCAATACTTTCGCCTGGTATTATATCAGCGCTAAAATCTACTTCATGTGCACCCACTACTGTATACTCCATGTTTTTTTGTCAAAATTATAAATTATCCTTTGACCTTCTCGATTAAAGTAAGTTGTGTTTTTCGATAATTTATTATCGGGAAGGTAATGATTTGAAGTATCGATAAACTTAAACATACGTCCATCTTTATATGTTATTTTTCGATACTCACCTCTATGTGTAGATTTTGGATTAACTGGACTATATTGAACAGCCTGAACTGTTTCATGGTTACTTATATTATAGACTTCTGCATTACCTGATGCCCTTGATGCAGGCTTGGATGTATTATAACCATTAATTTCAAAGTAAGTCCTTAGTTCCTGAGAATCTAATTTAGCTAGAGTCTTTACATCATTTTTAAAATCAATATGCTTAGGAATATTAGCTTCTTTTGCAAGTTGTTCTCGATATACTTGAGGATTGTTATAACGTACCTCTGATACTGTCTTTTTAGCCACATTCGTACTTGATGTAGCATACTTGCTTGTAGTATTGACTGCCTTGTTAGCAGCTACACTATATCCTAATCCTCCTGTACCAAGTATATCGGCTGCTAATTGTATGTTTCTAGCACCTTTGTCCGTAAATCCCAAACCTTTTAAATTTTTAATCAAATCACCTGAGCTTTGTTGACTAAGCGGTTTACCGTAGTTATTAAACCCAGTCTTAATATGATCAAAAGAGCTGGTTGCACCTGCTGATCCCGCAATAGCAGCGGCATAGCAACCAAGTCCTGCTGTCTGTGCACAAGCGTATACAGTACCACCAATTGAACCTACAACTCCAAAGCCGCCACCAGTAGCTTGTAGTATTGGCTTAAGCTGAGTATTTAAAACACTTTGATCTGCTTTGTTTAATTTAAAATTTTCACTATCAAGATAGGTGATTATTAGTTCAGGATTGCTTTTAAGCTTGGCTAACGTTTGACCTCTTAGATTCACATAATTTTTCTTAACATACGGATTTTCAACGAAGTTTAGCATTTTATCGATAACATCATTGCAGTCACCACCTGCAGATCTACATTTACCTTCAAAAGAGCTTTTCTGAATGTTGTATATCTTCTCTACTTCTTGTTTTGTTTTCTTACTTATATTTTTAAGATCTGCATAATAGTAATT
>NZ_JBQSVP010000215.1:0-2817 GCF_052376345.1 Psychrobacter sp. AOP5-GZ1-6
TAGATAGCTTTTGGTCGGAGTCATGTGATTGCGACTGTCGGTATCGCTTTGATCATATGTGATACCGGTCATTGGCGGTAGTACGCGTTTGCTATATAAGCTACCCACCCACGGCGTGTCTGCGGTAATCAGACGCAGCTGGGTTAAGTGAATACCTGCTTCTAGTGTTGAGGCATGACGTTCATAGTGGCGACGACTGATGGTCAGACCTGTCACGTGTGCCAGACTGTTGGCTATAACAGTGATCTAACTAATCGTTAGTTTTTCGATCATGTCAAAATTACATTCGGCTATAGGGTGACCTGTTTGTCTTACGCCCCAAAGCTCAAAATATATGTCGTCATATGAAACATAGGTATGAAAAATTTTATCTTTAATTGATTGGTCATCATACAAGGTGATATTATTATTAACTTTATACGTATAGCTACTGTAAAGCTCATCAAATATTTCAACAGCCTTATCATGATTGTTAACTATCAAGTTAATAGTTTCAATTAGTTCAAGCTGATATTGTTTTGGCAATGTATGGCCAAACTCATTTCCGATAAATGCGCCATTAAAATTATATGTAATATCTGTAAGGTAATCATCTCCTCGAATAAGCACATAGCCTTGGCTGGTATGGAAGGTAAAAGTGTCAGTGTAGTCTTCATTTTCTTCGAACTTGTATTTTAGTTTCTTCCATAGGGGAGATATCCTTAATCTTTCAATAAACGTTGCTCTGGAAATAACGTCAATGGGTTGTTGTCTTTGTATGCCAGTATCAGGCGCTACGGGTTCTACCATTTCATATTCTTGTTCAATCGAATATTGTCGACAATCTAAGGCTTCATTATCGGTATTAACTTTTTTATTTGGTAGCTCATGACAACCTGCTAACGGCAAAAGCAATAGTATTACATATTTAACTTTAATCATATGGAATTCCAATTTTATTAAACTATGGTTTGAGTATTATCTAATGCTTCGGTCTTTTCTTAGTAGATCCCACTGCCACTTAAATAGTGACCACATATGATGCTTATATGGATTCGTCCCGCCACTCTCTTTTCCTGTGCGATCTAATAAATAAGAATAATCCATTAAATTGTCCGTATACCCTTGATAAAAGCTGTGTCGTGTCAACGAACTACTGGCAAATGTATGTGGCAAGCTAAAACTATGACCCAATTCATGTGCAAAAGTATCTAATTGAGTATTACCTTGATCAAATAATACCACTGCATTACCCCAAACCTTTGAAAAACAATCATCGTTGAACGTACAGTCAAATAAGTTCTCGACCATATTCTTTTCACGTGCTTGAGCGCTACCTAATGTAGTGTAAATACCAGTTTTAACCTTATAGTCTGTAAATATTACGAAAGTTTTTTTATTATTAGCACCTTCAATGCCACCTGAAGGTACGTATTTTTCACTAAATAATTCATATAGTTTGACTATATCTTTTTTTAAGTTACTGCCTTCGCTTCTTGAAACATTAGTATTTGGTGGATACTTTTCAAGAAACTTTCGGATCATTATCCCTTTTGCACTACGTCGAGTATGATTGTTTTTTTCGTCAGCCACGTTTAACCGACTTATACCTTTCACCTCACCACGAACTAACGCTTGATTTAAAGATCTATATTTAAGGTAGTGCTGATAGGCAGGAGGTGTTGGTACAGTCGTAGCTCCAGACTTTGTGCAGAAATGGACAACAACTATATCTGCATTAGGTATGTTGCTATTTGGATAAATCATGAGAACACCAACTTTACGTTGGTATTTACCTCGTTTAGCAATAACCTTAATAAATCTGGCCTTATTACTAGAACTTGTAGCCTTAATACTAATCTTGATAGATTCATCAACATAATATTTTATGTTTCTAGAGTATCCGTTTTCTCCGTCAGTCTGTTCGCCAGATCTAACTAGCTTTCTGCTTTTCTGACCTTTAGTAATTAATTTTTTCAATGCGATTTTGGTGGGTGAAACAACGATACCAGGACTTGTACTGAATTCTAATACAGTACTATCATTTGATGATAAAGGTTTATTATCATCAGTCGTGAGCTGATCTATTTGCAAATATAATTCTACTTCGGATCTATCAGGGAAGATACCTAGCCAGGCAGGAATATAGGCTTCGGAGGTATTACCAATTTCAGTAACTTCGGATAACGTGCTATTGCCTGGTTTTAGCGTAGTATATTCCTTAATCAGATCATGAACATTACCCCGATAAAGTCTTTTTGGTTTAGGTCCTGCTTCTATAACTTGTTTAATATCATAAATGTACTCATCTCTTAACCAGTCGAAGCCGTAAGATCCGTTATAACCTTCTTTTATTGGTCGTCGGAAATGTACCAAAAAACGTCTTGGAGCTGATATTTGCGTGTCTTTTGTACCATGGTCAGAGCTGGAGCTACCTGATGTTGTTCCCATTATGAGCAACCTTTTATTTAATCTATTTCCAAATGTATTTCAAATTCTTCTGGTGTCTTCGTATAAAAGCGTTGGGTCATACCTTCTTTATCTGTTGTTCCATGGATTTTTTCCCCCGTTGCTTTATTTGTAGCAATATATTGAGTTTCACTAAAAGGAATGTCGTCATCATCTGTGAAACGAAAACAAATACTGTTAGCGTGACCAAAAGCAGGCAACCCCGCCAACCCCTGTCCATCCATCCCGCCGCCATCACGACTATGCTTCCCAGCTTTCTCCGTGAACTGCATTGCCGCAATCGTAATATCACCGCCATCTAATGTGATACTTGCACCGCCAGCCGTCAGCGTAATCTTATTCGTTGCCACCACCTCAACTTCCTTGGTC
>NZ_JBQSVP010000216.1:0-2760 GCF_052376345.1 Psychrobacter sp. AOP5-GZ1-6
ATAAATGGTTGGATTATGACTGTTTCTTCTACGCCAAGCCCTACCCCTTTGCGCTTTATATCGTTTGAAAACAACGAACAATTTCATGGCACTGTACGCGAACAATTAGCACAAGATATTGAAGTGTTATTTGTTTATGCTGAGCTGCCACATCCGCTGATCGATGCCTGCCGTTATGTGATGACGGGTAAAGGTAAATTGGTACGCCCGTTATTGGTCGCCAGTGCCTTTTCTAGTGTCACAGCGAATAATGACAACGTTTTTAAAAGTGAAAGTATTGAGCAAAAAGACCTGACGCAAAGTGACAGGTTAGACTCTCTTTTAGAAAACGATTCAGATTATGATATGGCGCGCCGTGCAGCACTAGCGGTAGAGCTGCTACATACTTATTCGTTGGTACATGATGATTTGCCCTGTATGGATGATGATGAACTGCGCCGTGGTCAGCCGACTGCTCATATTGTCTTTGATGAAGCGACGGCACTACTCGCAGGTGATGTGCTGCAAACGCTCGCCTTTGAAGTATTGACCGCAGAGCTACCTACCTTTGCGCCATTCGATGCCGATATCGCAAGCCAGCTGCTCGCGATATTTGCACCGCGTGCCAGACGTATGGTCGCAGGTCAAATGCTGGATCTCAATGCCGAAGCCAGTAACAGCATCACACAAACTGACCTAGAAGCCATCCACCGTGACAAGACAGGCGCGTTGATCGAAGCGGCCATGCTCATGGGCGGTGTCTGTGCTGGTGCGACGGCTCCTCAGCGCATGGCATTACAAGAATGTGCTCAACACATCGGTCTGGCGTTTCAAGTACAGGATGATATTTTAGATGTGACCACCAGCACGGATGCGCTGGGTAAACCTGCTGGCAGCGATGAAAAACTGGACAAATCTACCTATGTGAAATTTATGGGCGTTGATAAGGCAACCGACTATGCGCAGTCACTGTTTAATGATGGTCGCGCAGCCATTATTCGCGAACTAAGTAATCGTGAGCTCAGTAGAGATAAGCTAAACAATCAAGAGTTGCGCAACTTTGAGCCTAGTTACTCTCAGCTTGGCAACTCTCAACTTAGTAACCACAAAAATAATAATGCACTTTTAGCATTGATTGAGTGGCTATGGAATAGACAAAAGTAAGGTTGTGCGTGTTAGACTACTTGCTACTTTACAACCATGATGCAGAGTCTACATGAGCGACAAAATGCCTAACGCTGATAAAAACCTTAACGCTCCCTCGCACCCACAGCAGCACAATCATCATGATCATGCTGCTCATACGCCAGATAAGGGAATAGAAACTGCCGAAAACTTCGCCGAAAATGCAAAAGGCAAAGCAGGCTTCGGGCGTATTGTGAAAGCAGCAGGCTACTCGGCCGATGGTTTTATGGCGGCCTACAAAAACGAAGCCGCGTTTCGACAAGCATTTTGGCTGAATTTATTTTTACTTATCGCGCTTGCCTTTATCCCTTTGAGTATCACTATGAAAATGATACTGCTAATGGCTTCGTTTTTGTCCATCATCGTTGAGCTGTTTAATACAGGCATCGAGGCGAGTATCGATCACACATCAACGAAACAACATCCACTGGCCAAGATAGGTAAAGATGTTGGTTCTGCGGCGCAGTTTTTGGCATTGACGCTATTGTTTATATTGTGGGTGATGGCGCTATGGTCTTTATACTCAGTATGATAGAAAACACCCAGTATGATAAAGAAACCAAGGTGTGTCTGCAGCTGCCCACGTATCACATAGAGTTTTGACCAATGACCTCTTCATCGAACTTGACGCCTACGATTTATCTTGGCACTGGTGGCTATAGCGATACCGATTTGCTCGGTACGCTGTACCCCACTGGCACCAAAAAAACCGATTTTTTACGTGAGTATGCCAAGCAATACGGGGCGGTCGAGATCAACAGCAGCTTTTACGCACCTATTGGACAAAAAGCCTTTGCAGGTATGCTCGATAAAGCTTATGTACAGGTCGATAGCGAGTTGAAATTCGCCGTCAAACTGCATCAAGATTTTACTCATGCGCGTAAAGGAACAAGCGATCACGCACAGGCATTTCTAAACGCCTTATCTCCACTTATCGAAGCAAATGCTTTAGCGCCATTATTACTCCAGTTTCCACATGGCTTTGACCGTACCCGTGAGCATCGTCTGTATCTGGCCAATCTGGTCAGTTGGTTTCAAGATTATCCATTAGCAATCGAATTCCGTCATAACGCTTGGCACACGCCACAAGTGGTCGACAGCTTCATACAGCAAGGTCTGATTTGGTGTAGCGTTGATTATCCCAAGGTTAGCGGATTACCACCGTCACGATTGATATTTACCGAGCGTACTGGCTATCTGCGTATGCATGGTAATAATACAGGCTGGTGGGATGCCATGAGCGCAGCAGACCGCCATGATTATCGTTATAGTGAGGCGGAGATGCAGGACTGGGCGCAAGCGATTGCCAATCAGCGTCAGCATTTTGATACGCTCTATATATTTTTTCAAAACACCACCAAAGCGCATGCTTATTATAATATTGCGATGCTGCGAGAAGCGTTGAGTCAGTTTGGGTTTGAGGTGTTGTCATAGATATAATTAAAAATTAAGCTACTTATATAAAGGCCATAAAAATCCTGAATTTAAAATATAAGGAAATAGAGTGTACGCAATAATAACTGAAAATGATGAATCTGCTTGGGCTGATGAAACTGGTATCCTTTACCACTTTCCTAAAAGATATTTAAAATATCT
>NZ_JBQSVP010000217.1:0-2712 GCF_052376345.1 Psychrobacter sp. AOP5-GZ1-6
GTTGTTAAACAATTTAACCAGCCTGTATCTGTCAAATTAGGGCAAACATGTTAATATAATGGCACATTTCCACCCATTCTAAACAATTCTTTGACCACCAAGCGATTTATTATTAAACCAATATATATGTTGATGAGTGGTGATAGAAGTTATAAAACAAGAGAGATAAAATTATGTCAGACCTTATTTTACATACTACCGACACAGACTTTGATCAAGACGTTCTACAATCAGACGTACCTGTATTGGTAGACTTTTGGGCGCCATGGTGTGGTCCTTGTAAAGCTATTGCTCCTATTTTAGAAGAGCTGGCAACTGAATACCAAGGTAAAGTTAAAATCGTCAAAGTAGACGTGGACAACAACCCACAAGCAGCTAGCCGTTTTGGTATTCGCAATATTCCAACGCTATTTGTCTTTAAAGGTGGCGAAAAAGTTGATTCTGTAATGGGACTACAGCCAAAAGCTGAACTGGCCAAAGTGCTAGACAAGCATCTATAAATCAAAAACCTTTGAATAAACTAGGGTGTGTCCTCATTTTAAAAATGGTGATAAAAATAAGATAAATTGCAGTCAAACAAGGAAAATAGCGCAGATAATATCGAGATATTAGTCAGCTATTTGACGCCGTTTGGCAAGATTTAGCCATTTTTAACCCATTTAGTTGGCTATCGATTGAATTGAGGACACGCCCTAGCCTTATGCGAAGTTTTTAGCAAAGTTATAAATGCAGACTAAAATGCCATTATCTAAGTTAGATAATGGTTTTTTGCTTATTTTTTATGCAAAAAACTCAATAATATGACTTTTTTAGCAAAATTTATTGACAATGGCATTGTGAAGACCGTATAGTCTGCTGACAACAGAAAACTAATTGTTTTCCTATGTGTCTTATCGCTATTCTCCTCGTGTTTATCAACAAAAACACAATCGTCGTTATAAACACCATTACTAAACGGAATGACTAAACACAATTACTGATATTGAGTTTTTGACGCAGACTCTTATGTAGTCTTCTTTATCTTTATTTCTTATTACCATGCATTCTATTATTGCAACGCGTACATAAGCTAACATGCTATACCTAAACTACATAAACTCTAACTCTGTGTGCACACCCTCTATCGCCATACTGTCGTTGTTTTAATCAATGTCGTGACTTGTGCTGCTAATGGCATCTCTCATCTGATCAATTGCTAATGACCTATCTATGAATCTTACTGAATTAAAGAAAAAATCAATCTCTGAGCTACTGGCTATTGCTAAAGAAATGGGTCTTGATAATATGGCACGTAGCCGTAAACAAGACATTATCTTTGCTATCTTAAAAACCCATGCACGTAACGGTGAAGCCATTTATGGTGACGGCGTACTTGAGGTTCTTCCGGATGGTTTTGGCTTTTTGCGCTCATCAGAAGGCTCATATTTAGCCGGCCCTGATGACATCTATGTCAGTCCTAGCCAAATTCGCCGCTTTAGTCTGAAAACTGGTGATAGTATTGCCGGTACCATTCGACCACCAAAAGATTCCGAGCGTTATTTTGCGCTATTAAAAGTTGGTGAAATCAACTTTGATACCCCAGATCGCTCACGTCATAAGCTTATCTTTGAGAATTTAACACCACTGTTCCCAACTGAACAGCTCAAGCTTGAGATTGGTAATGGCACGACCGAAGACTTGACTGGTCGTATTATTGACCTTATCGCACCCATTGGTAAAGGTCAGCGTTCTATTATCGTTGCACCACCAAAAGCCGGTAAAACGATGCTGCTACAAACCATCGCGCAGTCGATTACTCGTAACAACCCTGAGTGTTACCTCATCGTACTATTAATCGATGAGCGTCCAGAGGAAGTTACCGAGATGGTACGTACGGTACGCGGCGAAGTCGTTGCCTCTACGTTTGATGAGCCACCACAACGTCACGTACAAGTGGCTGAAATGGTCATCGAAAAAGCCAAGCGTTTGGTCGAGCATAAACAGGATGTGGTTATCTTACTTGACTCTATCACTCGTCTGGCCCGTGCCTATAACACAGTCATCCCTTCATCAGGAAAAGTGTTGACTGGTGGTTTAGATGCCAATGCATTAGAACGTCCAAAACGCTTCTTTGGTGCTGCACGTAATGTCGAAGAAGGTGGCAGCTTAACAATTATTGCCAGTGCTCTTATCGATACTGGCAGTAAGATGGATAGCGTTATCTTTGAAGAGTTCAAAGGTACAGGTAACCAAGAGATTACGCTTGAGCGTGATTTGGCTGAAAAACGTGTCTTCCCTGCGATTAATATCAAAAAATCTGGTACTCGTCGTGAAGAGCGCCTGCTTGATGAAGATAAACTGCGCAAAGTTTGGATTTTACGTAAATTACTACAGCCGATGGATGGCGTACAAGCAACTGAGTTCTTGTTGGATCGCTTAAAAGAAGCGAAGACCAATGATGAATTTTTTGAGCAAATGAAGCGTAAATCACAAAACTAATGCTAGCGCCGAATTGCTTTAACTTAATAAGCAAACATTTAGCTTAAATAAAAAAGATCGCTTTCGAGCGGTCTTTTCTATTTTCAAGACTGAAAATGGCAATCAGCAATCTCAACCGACCTACTATAATCAAAGAACTTTAAAATCGATACAAGGCAACCAACTGCAGATTGTACAAGTAGTACATCTAAGAAGGCTAACGCTGTAGCGATTTAGTAATTCGCTGACTATATC
>NZ_JBQSVP010000218.1:0-2370 GCF_052376345.1 Psychrobacter sp. AOP5-GZ1-6
CTTGAGTTTAAGAGAGCTCGTTTATGATGACACAAACGCTAAACCTAGTGACCACCAAAGATGGCGAACAAATCGCTGTTTGGAAAATTGTCGATAGCAAAATAGCTAACACAGTCACTGATACGCTAACCACAAATACCTCTGTAATAAAGCCACAAAACATATTTCTAACGCACGGGACATTTTCAGACAAACAAACCTGTCTCAAAATTGCTGAGTATCTAGCTGGCCTTGGACATCATTGTTACATCATGGAATGGCGCGGTCATGGTAGCAGCTCAACGCCCAAAGAAAAATTCAATTTCGAAACCGTTGCCACCTATGATTACGAAGCCACTTTTCGTTACTTTTTTGATGAATTAAAATTCGATAATTTGCATTGCATCACACACAGCGGTGGCGGTATTGGTTTGATTATGTTTCTGATTCAGAACCAATACTATATCGATAAAATAAACAGCATCAGCATGTTTGCCTGCCAAGCCTATGGCGCAGCATCAAAACCGATTAGCCATGCAAAAATTATTGCCGCCAAAACACTCACGCGACTGCTTGGCCGTATCCCTGCCAAAAAATTAAAGATGGGCACCTGTGACGAAAGCGACTATACGATGCGCCAGTGGTACGACTGGAACCTACAACAAAACTTTAACAGCAGTTTTATTAAAAAAAGTACGTTTAACCAGCCTAGCAGTGGTACAAATGGTGGTGATGAGCCTTTGGACTATCGACAACAGATGCCAAATATCACAATACCTGTCTACGCCATCAGCGCTAAAGGAGATAAATTTATTTCCCCTGCCTATGGCTGTCGGCAGCTTTTTGATGACTTTAAGAATTCTGATAACGTCTTTCGAGAGTACTCGCGCAGTAATGGCGATTTAGATGACTATACGCACAGCCGCATCATGGTTAGCCGTAATGCGGCTACAGAGATTTGGCCGACAGTGACGGCGTGGATCAAAAAACATTCCAATTAACATTTTAGCTATGTTTATGGTGTTTCGTTATACAATCATTGGTGGTTATACCGCACCAAACATCTTTACACTTGTCAGCAAGTCATAGGCTGTGTCAGTATTGAGGTCACTAAGTTGTTTTTACCCATAAAATATAAAAAGCAGGAAGTTGGCGGACATGAGTGAATCATCAGAGCAGAGTTTGACTAAAAACAATAAGCACTATCGTTATTTGGTTTTTATTGGTCGTTTCCAGCCGTTCCATCGTGGACACAAAGCGGTCATCGACGAAGCATTAAAACGCTCGGATGAAGTGATTATGCTCATTGGCTCAGCCAACCTGCCTCGTAGCTTGCGCAATCCATTTAGCGTTGCTGAACGTGCAACGATGATCAAAGACGCTTACTCAGCAGAGGAAGCAGCACGTATTCATTGCGTTGGTCTAGATGATGCGCTCTACAACGACACACGCTGGCTACAGTATGTGCAAGCGGGCGTAAAATCTGTCACTGGTGATTTGCAGAGCGATATCGGCCTGATTGGTCATTCAAAAGACAGCTCATCATACTACTTGTCATTGTTTCCTAACTGGGATTCGGTATCAGTGCCCAATTATCACAACCTATCGGCGACGCCTATCCGAGATAGTTATTTGATGGGCGCTACGCCGACACCTGAGCGCACGCCTGAATCTACTCGTAATGTATTGAATGACTTCAAACAGACGGCTAAATACCAACAGCTACATGAAGAAGCAGATTTCATCGACAAGTACAAAAGGCAGTGGGAATCAGCTCCCTATCCACCGACTTTTATGACGGCTGATGCGTTGATTGTACAGTCGGGTCATATCTTGTTGGTAGAGCGCCGTAGCATGCCAGGGCGTGGATTATGGGCGCTGCCGGGTGGGTTTTTAAACCCAAAAGAGACATTGTTTGACGCTTGTATCCGTGAACTGCGTGAAGAAACTCGTCTCAAAGTTCCTGAACCAGTATTACGTGGCTCTTGTCACAGTCAGCATACTTTTGACGACCCATATCGCTCGGCACGTGGCCGCACGATTACCCAAGCGTTTTACTTTCAACTTAAAAACGATCCAAAAGGTCTGCCAAAAGTAAAAGGTGGTGATGACGCTGCCAAAGCATTTTGGCTACCGCTGGCAGAGCTAGACGCTACCATGATGTTCGAAGACCATTATGCGATTATCACCAAAATGGTCGGGTTGTAGCGTTACATATCACTGACCAATTAGTACATTATTTGATATATCTTACCCAAGGATAGTCTATATAATTTATTTTCACAGTTGTTTGATTTCTAAAACCTGATTTATCATTTTTGCATATATTTTTGTACAATCAGTTTCACCGCCCGAGTCGATAGACGGCAAGGGTTTATCGCCAAAGCTGTT
>NZ_JBQSVP010000219.1:0-2352 GCF_052376345.1 Psychrobacter sp. AOP5-GZ1-6
AATAATAAAGGAGGCGTTAATGATGTACCAAGACCTTAATATGGCAAACTCTATTTTTGATGGATTTAATGACAAACATGGAATAATGATCTGTGGTTATGAGTGGGGCTTTAGCAAAGAAGACCAAAAAGAGTTTGAATTAGGTAATGAGTTAAAACCTAATGAAGGTGTCGAATATACCTTTGCCAATAAAGCACTTTATTGGGGGGGTGTTGCAAATACATGGCCTTATGATAATGCGATTAAAAAATGGTTTGAGCTTTGGGGATATCCTTTAGACTCAGAAGGACTGGGAGGTGATTTTGAAAAATCTATCGTTCAAACTAACTGGGCATACACACAAGGTAACTCATTAAAGGATAGTGACCCAAATAAGTTTTTGCAACCAGAACAGATAGATAACTTTATTCATCATATTGAAGTTCTTAAGCCTAAAATTATTATATTTATGGGTAGTGAGTTAATGAATTATCTTCAAAACTCTGAGGTATTGCCAAAGTTTAAAGCTATTATGGGCGAGATTGTGGAGGATAGAGAAATCATTCAAAAAGAATCTAATCATACTAAGTTTAAAGTTAGTTTTCAGAAGTTCGAGCAATGTCAGGTGATTGGTTTCCCTCATCCTAGTGGTAGTCGTGGTATAGCTCATGAGTATATAAAACTATTTGAGCCTGAAATGAAAAATATACTAGATAGCTATATTAAAGAAAGAGAGTTTAATAAATAACAGAAGTTACGCAGACAACTAAGGGAATTTTTTTAGGTATGCCTATTGTGAACCAATCAGGCGCTCTAACTGGTTCGGTTCCCTAGTGAGGACTTGAATATCAAGCTGTAGGCTAATAGTATCAACGTTTTAACTTGCTGAGATAGCCACAGTGTACTTCATGGTGTACTTATCATACATATTCTAATCATGATCGGTGCACTATAAAGACATCGAATGTATACAACGGGTGTTAGGTTAATTCACTACTTATTTAGGTAAATCAGCTAAATTTTGTGTAAGTATTTAATCTAAACGTCAGTTACACAGAATCTGGGATGGTCTCAAACTTACCCTTAATCAAATTGTTTATTAAAAAGGAACTGGTTATGACAAACTCGAAATTTACTCTTAACAGTGATGCTATAAAAAGTAATATTTCAATAAAAATTATAAGCTTAACATACACCACCCTTTTGGTTGTAGCTATCAGTGGCTGCCAGTCTTCAAAACAGCCTTCGGCTACTCGGACAACAAAAGTCATTCAACCACCCAAGCAAACTTCTACGGTAGTAACCAACCACTCATCATCTAGACATGTTCCACATAACCCATCAACTGTTGCCAAACCCTCATTTACTGAAATACATTTAATCACAGATTCCAATCATCCTCAGTCTGTGCATGGGTTCATACCGCCATCTTCTATCCCTGAATCATGGCGCCTAACCCCTATTACCACTTCTGAAACAGATTCGGCTTATAAAGCAGAATGGAAAAAGTCTGAAATTGGAAGAAAGTGTCCTTTATTGGTCCTTCCCTCTACCGCTAATTCTCATCTCATTGATAGAAATGTGCGGCGTGCCAATTTTTCAGGAGGTTGGGGCGTGGCTTATGATTTACCTGATGTACGTAGTGCCTATGGTGTTGCGCTTTCAGGAATAAGTGACCCTGTAGGTAAAGGCAGTATTTGGAATGACTACCATGTGTACCAAGATGGCACTGAGTTGACTTATGGGCGTGAAGGGGGTGATCCTAACGGAAAATGGTTGGCTTATTTGACGTTAGGCGATAATTATTGCTTCTATAATATTTGGAGTAAACAGAGTAAATCACATTTAGAACAAATTATATCAGATTTACGAGTAGTCAAGCCTTGACCTTTTAGCTCTTTACATCGTTGTGATGTATGCTGGCCACGGAGCCTTTCCTAAAAAGTGTGTAACTGCTTATAATCCACTAACAGGAGAATAAGCAATGACTAACCAATCTGACATCAAGAAACTGGCTGAGCAAATGGCTGGTAGCATGAACAGCTTTGATGATATCAAAGACTTCCAAAAGCAGCTCATGCAATCGTTTATCGATACTGCCTTAGAGGCTGAGATGGAAGACCATCTCGGCTATCCCAAGCATGAAAAGGCGGATAAACCTAATAAGCGTAACGGGCACACTAAAAGAGAGTCCGCAGTGACATAGGCGAGCTTGAGATCTCCACCCCCAGAGACCGCGACAGTAGCTTTGAGCCTGTACTTGTCAGTAAGCATCAAACCCGTATTAGTGGCCTTGATGATAAAATTATATTCTTTTACGCTAAGGGTCAAACCACCACTGAGATCGTAGAGAGCATTAAAGAGCTCTACGAT
>NZ_JBQSVP010000220.1:0-2331 GCF_052376345.1 Psychrobacter sp. AOP5-GZ1-6
TAAGATTTAAACTTATTTTATGAGGTGAATCAATGTATAAGTTGACCGTTTTTATTCCTGATGAAGCGTTAGATGAAGTAAAGTCTGCTCTGTTTGCGGCTGGTGCTGGGAAAATTGGCGCCTATGAGCAGTGCTGTTGGCAAGTAAAGGGAACAGGCCAGTTCAAGCCATTGGCAGGTAGTAACCCGCATATCGGTACGCACGGTAGACTCGAAGCAGTTGAGGAGTGGCGAGTGGAGATGGTGGTTGATGAGTCATATATCGAGGCTGTGATTACAGCACTCAAAAGCAGTCACCCGTACGAAACGCCTGCTTACGATGTCATTAAGGTATTAGCGTTTTAAAATTAAAGCGCCAATATCATCAGACACAATAAACCATCAAGCTGAAATGGTTCTTATTTGGCATTGAGGTTGGGTTTAATGATAGCAAGGTATGATTAATTTTTTTACCTGCGATTTTTTTCGTTATATCTTTTGTCATCATCTCTATCCCTTCTATCGTCTCTTTTATCATTGCTATTTTTGTTTTTGTCGTGCTTTCTGTCCTTATATTTACTCTTATTCCTATGTTCTTTTTTGCCTACATCTTTATTGCGATGGTCGTTGTAAACTTTACGATGTAAATCTTGAGGCAGCTGATGACTATGGTTAATCGCATGACTGTTACGATAAATAGGGCGATTATCGTGAGGTGGCGCTACAGTGGCACATCCTACTAGCGTTCCTAGTAGAGCGATAGACAGCCCAGAGGTTGAAAGTGTTTTTATAATTGAGCCTTGTGGGGTTTTCATAATACAAATCCTTGTTGTCTGCCTAGCAAAATGAACGTACGTTTTTAACTTAAAAAATAGGATTACAGCCGTACTATAGTCAGTCCTAAATGAAAGAGATATAACTGTGCGATTTTGGTCTACACTTTCCTTGCTTGTTGTATGACGTAGGACAGAGGCTACGTAAAATGCACCTAGTATCGCTATATTTATTTTATAGCGGAACAACGATCAGCCTAAAATTGGTTACACCCATTATGTAGTGGTTTGATTTTAGTGCAGCGCAAAATTTTAGTACGATATAAGTTAATGAAATATATCATTAATCATAGAGTATAAAACTTGAGGTTAGGTGTCACTTGCGTTAAGACGTTGTAAGTGACATGTGTATAATCGGGCAGCATTATCAAGATAACTAACAAACAATAATAAATAATGAGAAAGACATGCCATTCGAACTGATTTTGTTTTCAGGATTTGCAGGTGCAACTGTGTTTATAGGGGGCGTACTGGCGAACATATTTGATCATCACATCAAAGACAGCCCTTTTAAGTCGCAATTGGTTCATACACTCATGTCATTCGGCGCTGGCATAATACTGTCAGCATTAGCCTTAGTGCTAATACCCAAGGGTATGGAAGTGCTGAGCGTTTGGGGCGTGATGGCATCGTTCTCACTAGGTGCTGTGCTGTTTATGTTCATTGATCGTAGACTGGCAAAGTCAGGAAGTCAGCAAGCGACGTTGCTAGCGATGATGATGGACTTTGTACCTGAATCTATTGCTCTTGGAGCTGTTTTTGCCATCGAACCACAAATGGCGATATTATTAACAGTATTTATTGGTTTGCAGAATTTACCTGAAGCTTTTAACTCTTTTCGCGATTTGGTACAGAGTGGTTTCAGTGTCAAAAAAACCTTGGCTATTTTCTTTATATTAAGTTTCTTTGGTATTATTTCCGCGCTGATTGGGCATTTTTTATTGAGTCAGCATCCTAGTATGACAGCATACCTCATGACTTTTGCCAGTGGTGGGATACTTTATCTGTTGATTCAGGATATTATTCCTGAGAGTAAGCTAAATAGTAATTATATGACTTCATTAGGCGCAACCTTTGGGTTTTTGATTGGTGTTGTCGGTGAAATGCTTATCTAAAAACAATGTAAACTGGCTCGTTATAAAGCATTTGTAAGCATATGCTTACACGCAATGACGCTTATGCGACTTAACAGGGGATTAAGATTTAGGCATTATAGTTACACGGCATTAGGAAATGTGACTCAAGGATTGAGTTGACCGCATTAAGGATAATGATTCACTTACTACTATCAGGATGAGAATAGTAAGTGGAGTAAGGACACATAACCGTTGCTGATAGTAGTTAATCCTACTATAGATAGTAAAAGGGCAGGATGCCTAATATCACAACATGCTGAATATTATGCAAGGATGCATAGGAAACAGCTGTGATAAGTAACATGGATAGTTAACAATAAAACCGCATAACAATTTATTGCTATGCGGTTTTATCGTGTCTGGACGATGCTCACCAGTATGCAG
>NZ_JBQSVP010000221.1:0-2327 GCF_052376345.1 Psychrobacter sp. AOP5-GZ1-6
CAAACAGTTAACCCTCAGGGCGCAATGCTTAACTTCTTAACTGAGTTGTCTTTAATACGCTATCTTAGCGATGTTTTTCGAGTGGTATTATTTACGTTTCGTTCAATGCTTCTCAATCTGTATAAATTCAAAAAATATATTTATTAATAAACAAAAAACTTAGTAGAAAAAAGCTCGTTAGCGTTGAGAAACGACTAGCGATGCGATAGCGAAGAGCTGTGGCTAAAAATCCTTACAATACGAGATTAAACCAAGCCGATTAATTTACTTATCTCCATAGATAATGACGTCATTTAAATAATGGCGAATAGACTCGGCTGGCTTGAAATCAGTAATTAGAATATAACAACAGCAAAAAACAGCGACAAAGCAATCAAAATAATAAGGATATGACTATGATGACATCAACCAGTCAATTTGAGAAAAAATGATTAGATAACTTTCAATGGTTAGCTGGTGACAAGCTATCTGGTATAACGGCACTAGCAAATGATGAAAAAGATCGAGTACGAAAACAGCCATTATTTTACCTCGAAACGGTTTCTGTAGACAGTTATGAAGATGACATTTACTTTGTGAACAATACTAATGAAACGCTCAGATGGGTAGCGCCTTTTAAACCCTATCAAAATATAGAACAAGCAAGGGCGAAGTTGGGTGATGTTAGTGATGAAAACTTACGTAAAGTGACGCTCTATAGTGATGATATCGACAGTTTATACACGGACATACTTCCCAAGCAGGGGGTGCGTATTGGCAGTGTTGATATTCTTTATGACAGTGATGCGCTGATGCAATGGTTTATACATGTGCCCTATAAAGGGCCAGATACTCATTATGCGATTTGGCAATTTAATGTCGTGGAGAAGGGCGGGATTCGAGGAACTTATTCATTGCTAGGGGAGGATTTTGGCAGGCCTTCGCATATAGTGAGTTGTGATTGTCTGTTTGAGCGAGCGGATATGCCGATAGAAGTCAGCGTTTATGAAGAGCGCTGTGCAATGCTTGAGAGGCTTATTGGTTCATTTGGTATTGCAAATGCCATATTCGTATTGGCGATCAATGATGTGCTTTATCGTTACGGTATTGGCTGGAGTGCGCCCTATAGTGAGTCGGACATACAGGCACAAGACATTGCGATGAGATTACAAGAGCAAAAGCCGAAAGATACAGAAGCGGTGAGAGCCATTGTCCAAACAGTTTATGATTTTTGGTTTGATGAAGGCTTTGCAAAAAACATCTCAATGCAGGCTTGTGAGGAGATATTGAGCTTGTCCCAAGCGCAGGTGGCTAGCCAAAAACCAGTTTAATTTATGAGTCAAATTATTGAGCATAAACCCAAATAATAATTAAAAAAGGAGAAGTTTATGATGTTTCCTATCGAAAACAATGACACGTTTTTGTTGTTTTTTCATGGTCTTGATTCCAGTAATGAGACCAGCAAATATACTTGTATTACTCGTGAACCAAAATACTGCCAAACAGTCAATTACCGAGACAATTTTTTAGAAGTATTTGAGATTTACGATGCGCTGATCCGTGAAAAAATGACACAGTATCCGCGAGTGGTATTAGCAGGGCATTCGCTTGGTGGCTGGTTTGCCAATCACTTTTCCCATAAATACAACCTGCGTGCGCTATTGATTGCGCCTTGTATCTATCCAAGTGAGGTATTGGCTGACCGTATTCCTGCAGTGGCTGATATGAAGTTATCATTCCCTACATCTAACACTGAGATGATGCGCGTCATGGTAGAAGTCGACGATGAAAGTTTGGATGTGGCGATTGCTAGACGAACTTTAGTCAATCTCCCTGATAGTTGGGAAGTCGATTACTTTGAAGGTGGTCATCACCGCATCGCTCGTAGCAGTGATATTTGGTATCACTTAACTCATCTGTGCGAAGATCCAATCGTTTGGATGGATGAGGCAACATATCATGGTGAAGATTAAGGTGTGTCATTGAGGCGTGTTTGTGTAGTCAGAAAGCTACTAAACCGCTACGGCGTTACTTTCCTTCTTAGGTGTACTACTTAATATAACCTGTAGTCAGCTGTCTTGTATTTATTTTAGATTTATTTGACTATAAAACGAAGTTTATAAAATTTATCCAACATATGTCCTATAGGATTATGTATTTTCTATGTTACCTGTTATTATACGACAGCAACAATTCTGAGATAATATATAATATTTTAAAGTCTTAGTGTTTTCAGCGCTGATAGTTAAGAGAACTGATAATAGATATATTATGAATGTCTTTTTTAAGCTGGTTATAGCTCGTTTTTTATTGAATATTTTGAGGAAAGTTACGTGGAAATTATAGGT
>NZ_JBQSVP010000222.1:0-2278 GCF_052376345.1 Psychrobacter sp. AOP5-GZ1-6
GATACCTTGTATCAAGGGGCTTTTCTTTGTCTGTGAAAAAGTGCTAGATTTCTTAATTCTTAGGCACGGCTCTGTGTGTTACTATTCATAATTACTTTTATATTTAGGAGCATGTTATGGGCGTTTCTCTCTACTATACCGCTGAGCGTACGACGCTTTTGACTGAGCAGGAGCAAGAAGACATTACGCTTATCATTGATAAATATAATGATAGCTTTGAACATGCAGAAGACGCGGAATCTTTTGATCTCTATGCTTATGATGATAGTGAGTCAGAAGTGATATTAGCAGGTGCTACTAAAATGCCTGCTAGCGTAGATGTGGAGGTCCTGATGTATAGCATCAATCATTGGCTACAATGTCTGACTGAGATTCGTCTCGTGGTTGCTGATGCAGAATGGCACGTTCATCTAGATGACAATGATGCGGTATGGGTAGATAATAGATGGCAGATGGAATAGCATCTGATCTGACTCAGATGGCAGCAAGTTAAACAATGCTTTATAAAGTGCAAGCTAAAAAGTAAATGAGGATATAAACCGATGTTAATTATCAAACTAACTGATAGCAAAGAAACTTTAGATGATATCGAAAAAATATGTCTATATCTAACCACGCATAAAGAGTTATTGCCTTTGCTAACCACTGAGGAAGACCACGACCTTGCGTATATTTTAAAGCCGACATTTAAAGCGGATCATAACGAATCTGAAAAGAAAGCGCACTGGGAAAAACTCTTTAATGAGTTTACGCTAACTGATAGTAATGGCGATGAACTGCGTTTTTATAGAGAGAAAAAAACAGATGCTCTATATTTTGGTACGAAAGAAGGGTTTGAGACGATCAAAAGCATCAATAACGATGAACCTGCTATTAGAAGCAGATTTAACAGCTAAAGCCACTAGTGAGCTTCTATTAAGCGATTAAGCTTTGATTTAAAATATGTCTCAGTCAGTTAATCAGCCAGATAGTAAATTACTATCGCTCTCTTTCAGCCTTAGAATGGAGTCTGTTTTGTTTAAACTTTACTATTATCCGAACAATGCGAGTTTAGCGCCACATTTTTTGCTGCATCATGTACAGGCGGATTATGAATTAATACTGGTTGAAAGAGAGAGTAACAGACACAAATCAGCTGATTATTTGAGGTTGAATCCTGCTGGACGTATTCCAACGCTGGTTGATGATGGGCAGGCAATCTTTGAGAGTCCTGCTATTTGCATTCATATTTGTGAATCATATTCAGAGTATGAGTTGATACCTGCACTTGGCGACCCTAAACGCCCGTTGTTTTTTCAATGGCTGGCATTTTTAAACAACACATTGCAAGCGGAGCTGATGGTTCGTTATTATCCACATCGTCACACCAATGATGAACGTAATATACCAAGTGTTATATCTGCTCAAGATGATCGTATTGCAGAGGCTTTGTCTATTATTAATGATCAGCTGGAGTCTAATGAGTTTTTGCTTGGTGAAAAACTATCGGCATGTGATTATTTCTTATTTATGTTGGCGGAGTGGTCATTGGTATCAGAAAAGTCGCCTATGACCTATAAAAACTTGGCAATGTATCTAAATCGATTAAGTGAAAATCCTAGTATAAAAGCAGTATGTGAGTTTGAAAAGATAGATCTGACACCATTTAAAATATAACCGGACTAAGTTATCAACGTTATAACTCAGAATTTTTAAGAAAGAATTGAGGCAGCAAAGGGAAAACTTATGTCAATTTGGTCACTGGTTCTAATATCATTTTTGCATATTACGATTGGTGGGGCTTTTTCACTTGGTTTTCTCTTTTATATTTGTGCAGAGAATAGCCCCGTTTTATCCGAATTTGAAAATACCGCTCTGTTTACCTTACTTATCGCATATTCAGTCTCTCTGTTAGTGAGTACTGGACTGGCCATTTACTATTATGTGGCACTTGATAGCGAGTCGTACTACTTATGCTTTTTACTGTCTTGGGGCTTGTTCATACTGCTCTTAGGTTATTGGACGTACATTTCAGCGAGATTTAGCTAATAAATTGTTTAAGGAAGGTGAGTTTGTGGCTATTAGGTTTTCATAGATATTACTATTTGAACAGCTTAATCCTCAAATAGATAGAGTCGTCAGTTTGCAAAAACTACATTTAGGCTTTAGCTATTATTTTATATTTTAACTCAGAAGTGAAACATCGTAGCGCCAATGGTAGTGTTGTGCGCCCATGTGAGAGTAGGTCATCGTCAGCTCTCTATTCTAGATAAAGCCCCCAACGTTAATTCGTCAAGGG
>NZ_JBQSVP010000223.1:0-2164 GCF_052376345.1 Psychrobacter sp. AOP5-GZ1-6
TAGTTGGTGTTGTACCAAATTAGTTGACCACTACAGTGTGAACACTAGGATTTAATCAATCTAAAGAAACTGTATAACCTATAGTTGTACCAGTTTCTTCATCAATTTTTCTAAAAGGTAAAAACCAGATATTAACCTCTTTTTCTTTTTTCCAGAAATTGAAAACCTTTTCTTGCTCTATAGTATAGGAGGCTCTGTTTTCTGAATCAACTAATGAAATAGTTAGAGAGTCAAGACTATTTTTGAACAAATCATCTTTCACAATAAATGAAAGTGAAGATTGATAAGGGCCAATATATATGTAGTTAGATATTTTATGAGAGTATAATTCTAAAGTGGACCCATGTGGTGGTAGGATATTGTAGAAGTTAAAAGTTACTTGAACGCTGTTATCTTTTTTTAAACTATTTAAATAGAGGTTGTAATCTTTTTTTAATTCTGTTTGAATGAGTAAAAAATCTTTCTTATCAAATTGTTGATAGTTGAATGCATTCATTGATTTCACCACGTAGAAATATATAAGAATTAATAATAATGCCAATCCAAATACAGGTAATATAAGTTTAAAGTTATTTTTTTTCATTTTTTATTTTGGAGTAAATTTGGTCATTGATGCAGGTAATCCTGTAGGAGTACTGGCAGCAACTGGTATTTTTAACCCACCTCCTTTTCGCCACAATGAATAACCGACTGTTCCTTCTGACACTGCCCCCCTAGGAACCCATCCCCACATATTTTTATAGCTTTCACCTAGTTCTGAATGTATTAGTGCTTCATAATTTTCTAATATAGAAATGACATCACTATTACTTACTTCTCTTTTATTTCTAAGGTCTTCAGATATTTTTTCAGCATCATTCTTAGGGTTCAAAATATTACTATATAATGTACGTTTATGGAATGCGTAAAAATCGATATTATGTCTGTTTGAGAACAGTTGAGCGAAACTATTATCAGGATCTGCTTCATTAACGTTACTAAATGAACTTTGAGTTCTAAGTGTTAGAGCGTCTGACATTCCTGTTCTACAAGCATATGAACGAGCTCTAGCTGAATCAATAAAGCTATTATCACTAATGGCGCTTATATCTGAATTGACTAGTTCGATACTAGGCCTACTACCATAGTTTAAAGTAATTTTTCCGTTTAAACCATGACAGAAAAAGGCTAAGTCTTTTATCTTATAAGTCTCTCTATCTTTATTTAATATTTCTATAACTTTTGATTTATTTTTTAATGCGATAAACGTTATGTCGTTAGTAAAGCTTATTTCATTCTTTAAACCTTCGATAGCTAGTTTTTCTAAACGAGTATAACCGTAATCGACATAAGCAATAGTCACTTTATCACATTCTCTAAATTTACTTCTATCTTTGATGAAAGGATAGGCAGCTGCAATAAACATGTTTTTTAGCCAAAAGTTATTGTATTCGAACTCGGAACCAATAAATACAATGTTTTCCGTTTTCGGTACTCTTGTACTTACTACCGCTCTATTAGTATTACTCTTTGGACTAGTCGATGACTTTCCAATTAACTCCCAATTATCAGCCATTAGAATTTCACCTCTATCTTAAGATCTTCAATTGTATAACTTTCTATAACTTTTGTTTGGCCTTTCTGATTTGTAATGCCTGTTTCAATACTTCCATCAGGTTTCGTAATTTTGTAGTGACAGTTCGGTATGGGTTCTTGAGTATCTTCATCGACAACGACGAACCCTTCATCGTATACAATTCTTAAGTTGTTATCTGTTTCTATTACTTTACTAGGCAACCCCGCCAACCCCTGTCCATCCATCCCGCCGCCATCACGACTATGCTTACCAGCCTTTTCCGTAAACTGCATTGCCGCAATCGTAATATCACCGCCATCTAGCGTGATACTCGCACCGCCCGCCGTCAGCGTAATCTTATTCGTTGCTACCACCTCAACCTCTTTAGTTGAGGATGACATATTCACATCTTGCTTCGCCGTTGCCTCAAGCTTCCCTGTATGCGCAGACAGCATAATATTGTCTTTACCATTGGTCATACTGAACTGACCATCAGCAACCACTGTCAAAGACTCACTACTGACCTGATGATGCCCATCACCACTACTTACCATCATATCTTGCTGAGTGGTCGTTACCATCTCACCCATAGATCGCTGAATCAGCGTC
>NZ_JBQSVP010000224.1:0-2149 GCF_052376345.1 Psychrobacter sp. AOP5-GZ1-6
GTAGTGACTGCCCTTCAAATATATCAGGTTGTTTTTGCAATAGAACAGAGAGACTACCAATACAAGCTGGTTTTCTAAATCATTCTCGTATAATAAAAAATCATACTCCTAAGCTTGAAAGAAGAAATTATACTCAGAAAATTAAAAAAATAATTTTGCATCGAACTGTCAATAGTTCTGCTCAGGCAACATTTAATTCTTTTAATAGGGGGTCAAAACCATATGGTACACATTTTGTTGTAGACAAAGATGGTAAAATTTATCAAACAGCTAACTTGAATAAACTTACTATACACGCTGGTAATGCAAACTCCTATTCAGTAGGAATTGAAGTTGTAGGTATGCCCGTCGATAAGAACGGAAAACCAACAGTTGGACCTCCAAATGGTAATAAAGTGCATAGTTGGCAAAAACTTACTGTAAAACAAACTCAAGGCGTTGCTTGCCTCACTAAGTATCTGCTTATTCATTATGGGTTGACTCAATCTGATATAGCAGTACATGAAGATGTCGCAGCTAAAACCGAAGGTGAAGGGAGGACAGTATACAATGCTATTAAAGAATATTTATAAGACTATAGGTATATTATTAATCACTTTATGTCTATCTGCTTGCCAAGAGGAAGCAGAGGTTTATCAAACTTTATGCGTTGATGCAGATACTACAATTAAAAATGACGTACCTGAAGAAGGTATTTCATGGTCACTATCTATAGATGATTTTAAACATCTGATCTTATTAGTCAAGAAAGAGTCGCAGCGAAACATTTATGTTATGAACTCTATTACAACCTGCGAAATGAAATTTGATGATATTGAAGTAGATAGTAACATTTGTAACATTACTTTAAATGCTGGAGCTTATGGTTATGCTGAATGCAGTGATGGCTCCAAATACAGTTTTGGGTGCTACCAAAAAGAATGTGATCAATATTTTCCATTTCCTTTTATAGACGAAGAAAAAACGGATAGTGAGCCAACCTTTACTAGTCTATCTAGTACTTTCAGTGATGAAACGTATGCAGAAAACTATAAGCACTATCTTAATAAAATTAACAAGCAACCACTCAGAGACAAACTAGCTGTAAAAGTTTACTTTGAAAATCCAAATTTAGACGATTCAAGCTATGTTATTAGATATGTAGATAAAGCATCGCCACTAAAAAACGGCATTCAAGAATACTTGAACGGTTTAACACCAGAAGAGAAAAGCTTGGGGTTTAAAACTAGTAACTTTGGTAATGATAGCTTTCAAGTAAAGATTGAAGACAATGTTGCCTTGATCAGCTTCATTGCTAGTGACTTGACAAGAGATCTGAAGTCTCCGCAGCAAGTAATAGACTTTACTACCTCTATTATTATGACAGCAGAACAATTTGACACTGTCCATGAAGCAAAAATTTGCGTCAATGATACCTACAACTATCAAATGGCTTTCTTAGCTAATGAAGATCCCATTGACTGCCCTTTTATTTTTTAAAGCCCAAAAAAGGTATGAAGTTGCTTAAGCTTTAGGTACTATCTGACCCCTGCCGTCAAATCCATATAATTAAACTCCGAAGATTTCAATTAAGCAGCCTGAGGGTAAAAGTCAAAACACATCTGTCCTTGCCTCTTACAAACTAAATTCTTCGAAATCATAATCTGGCTGTAGTCTAGCTCAATAGATTTAGTATTATTGCCGGTGACTTCGAAATCCGTTCCATAGTCTTGGTTATACATCAACGTATTCCTCAATGTACACGCTTTTTCTGGTCTTAGTGAAGCATTAGATACGGAAGTTGAAGGATAAACCATAATGTCAAAACCCGATGCAACAGGCTATTTGATTTGACAGATAGGCTTTTTTAACTAGATAGTCTGTAGTAATGCCATCAAAAAAGGCTACCAATATGGTAGCCTTTGGCTGTATTCAGCGCGCCCTAAGAAGCAGCGGACTCATGCTGATACGGTAATGCAAATACCTTGTCAAAGATCAAGGTAAAGGTAAAAGTATAAACCAAGAAAAATAGCAATAACGCTACTTCCATCTTAAAGGCTTGGATCAAACCAACATCGTACCAGACCATATACAGTGGCAAGCAAATCAACACCAACCCACCTTCAAAACCAACAGCATGGGTACTGCGTATCGAGAGTTTCCCAAACTT
>NZ_JBQSVP010000225.1:0-2123 GCF_052376345.1 Psychrobacter sp. AOP5-GZ1-6
TATAAAAAATAACAGGATGTCAAAGTGCCTAATTTAATACATTTCGAATACGCTCAAACAGGCGCTAGCTCAAACGAAAACTCTATGGGTATGCGATCAATGCAAGCACGAGCCTATGCTGCTAGAGGTAGCCAATACCTATTGCTAAAAGCGCCGCCTGCATCAGGTAAATCACGCGCGCTCATGTTCTTGGCACTGGATAAGCTACATAATCAAGGCATTAAAAAAGCCATTGTAGCGGTGCCAGAGCGATCTATTGGCGGGTCGTTTAGCTCTACAGAATTAAGTAAGTATGGTTTCTTTTGTGATTGGGAGATTGATGATAACAACAATCTATGCATTCCTGGTGGTGAAAGCAGTAAGGTCAAAGCGTTTAAGCGTTTTATGGCAAGCGATGACGAGATATTGATTTGTACACACGCTACCTTACGTTTTGCCTTTCAGGAAATAGAAGATAGCGTGTTTAATGACTGTTTGCTCGCTATTGACGAATTTCATCATGTGTCTGCCGATGGCGATAACGTCTTAGGTGGTGTGTTGCGTAGCATCATGGCAAATACCAATGCCCATATCGTCGCTATGACAGGCTCATACTTCCGTGGCGATAGCATCCCTGTGCTGACACCTGAAGATGAAGCTCAGTTTGATAAGGTTTCTTTTAACTATTATGAGCAGCTCAATGGTTATAACTATCTAAAGTCACTTGGTATTGGCTATCACTTTTATCAGGGTCGCTATACTGATGTCATTCATGAAGTGCTCAACTCAGAAGAGAATTATGGCAAAAAAACCATTATTCATATACCAAACGTCAACTCGGGTGAATCAACCAAAGAAAAATATGATGAGGTAGATGCTATTCTTGAAGTGCTGGGTGAGGCAGGAAAGAGGGACCCTGAAACAGGCGTTATTCCTGTAACAAGGCCTGATGGAACGGTCATTAAGGTCGCAGATTTAGTCGAAGAAAACGACCGAGATATTATCCAAAATTATTTACGTAATATGAATCACGTAGACGATATGGATATCATTATTGCTTTGGGTATGGCAAAAGAGGGTTTTGACTGGGAGTGGTGCGAGCACGCACTTACTGTTGGATATAGAAGTTCACTGACTGAAATTATTCAAATTATTGGTCGTTGTACTCGAGATAGCGAAAATAAAAGCCACGCCCAATTCACTAACCTTATCGCTCAACCTGACGCTGCAAACGACAACGTGACTATTGCTGTAAATAATATGCTTAAAGCTATCACTGGCTCTCTATTAATGGAACAAGTGCTTGCCCCTAATTTTAAGTTCAAAACAAAAAAAGATGGTGATTTTGAACCGACGCCACCAGGAACAATGAAAATAGGTGGTTTTAAAGAACCTAGCACCAAGCGCACTAAAGCTATCATAGAGTCTGATTTGGCTGATCTGAAAGCCGCTATCTTGCAAGATGATAAGGTCATTGCAGCTTCGGCAGGTAAGATCGATCCTGAAGTAGTGAATAAGATCCTTATACCGAAAATAATTCAGCGTAAATATCCTGATTTGACTGAAGCTGAAGTTGAAGAGGTAAGGCAGCAAGTGGTAGTCGATTGTGCAATAAGCTCAGCAGAAGTAACCGAGCAAGGCGGTAAGAAGTTTATTCGTATGGCCGACAAGTTTATCAATATTGATGAGCTACATATTGACTTGATTGATCAGATCAATCCTTTTCAAAAAGCATTTGAAATACTTTCAAAATCCATCACGACAGATGTGCTTAAGCTCATCCAAGAATCTATTGAAACCACTCGTATTCAAATGGACTTTGAAGAGGCTAAATTACTGTGGCCTAAAGTTAAGCAATTTGTGCATGAAAAGGGTCGTGAGCCTGATTTGAATAGCTCAGATTTCAATGAAAAAAGACTTGCTGAATGTGTCATTTATATTAAGCAACAAAAACGCAAGAGAGTGCCTGCATAATGAGAAATGAAGAGTGGCAAGTGATAAAGTCTATGGAGTTAGATGATTGGCTAAGCTTCATTGATAGTGATGATGACTTAGGGCTTACGACGATTAAAGCAAAGTCGCGGGTACCTACAGCAGATGAGCACTTAGTCGCTAAATTCCAAGAGATAAGCGACTTTTACAAC
>NZ_JBQSVP010000226.1:0-2093 GCF_052376345.1 Psychrobacter sp. AOP5-GZ1-6
TTATAGATCTTTTATAATAAAAAATATCAGTGGTCGTGACCTACATAAGGTTGATCACTCATGAGGTTAGTCATCAGTTTTTAGTTGCTGCTCTTTAGTTACTCGTTTTTAGCCACTAGCTTTTAATCACTGCTAGGTGGAAAATCGCGAAAGGTATTATTGACATTACCTATCATAATACCAGCAGGGTTACGATCTGTCTGATCGTCTGCTGCTTGATCGCCCGCTTCTAAGGTTGGCGCTTCAGTTGTTTTGCCCGTATCGCGTGAGTCCTCATTGTAAGCAATCAATGCGTCATTGTCAGCAAGGAAGCTATCCGCCGTCGCCATGACCCACATTTGATTAAACACGTCTGCACGGGCGCTTTGATTAAGTAGTGCGCCTTTATCGGTGAAATAAAAGAACTTCGATAGCAGTTTAATCTGTCCGTCTTCTAAACGACGCGCAATATGATAAGGCTGTAGCTGGCTTGGATGCTGCAAGCCGACTGCGCCAACGATGCTGGCAAGTGATTTGAGGGTGTTTTTGTGAAAGCTTGCGACGCGTTCTGCTTTGCTTGGCACATCTAGGGCTTTTTGACGGTAAGGATCTTGGGTCGCGACCCCTGTTGGGCAAGTATTGGTATGGCATGAGCGCGACTGGATACAGCCGACTGCAAACATAAATCCGCGTGCGGAGTTACACCAATCTGCACCCAAGGCAATCATACGAGCGATATCAAAACCAGAGACGATTTTGCCGCTTACGCCCAGTCTGACCTTGTCACGAATACCTGCGCCGACTAGGGTGTTATGAACCAATAAAAACCCATCAACCATCGGCATGCCAACATTGTCCATAAATTCGACAGGGGCAGCACCAGTGCCACCTTCAGCACCGTCAATGACGATAAAGTCAGGGTAGTTGTCAGTTTCAATCATGGCTTTGACAATCGCCATAAACTGCCACGGCTGACCGATACAGAGCTTAAAGCCGACAGGTTTACCACCTGATAGCTCACGTAACTGCTGCCAAAAAGCAACCAGCTCAAGTGGTGTGCTAAAGGCGGTGTGCGAAGAAGGTGAGATGCAATCTTGCCCAGTAGGTACTTGACGGGTATCAGCAATCTCTTGAGTGATTTTCTCCGCTGGTAGTACGCCACCTTTACCTGGTTTGGCGCCTTGTGAGAGTTTAATCTCAATCATTTTTACTTGCGGATCGACGGCTTTTTCGGCGAAAGACTGTGCATCAAAATCGCCATTGGCATCGCGGCAACCAAAGTAGCCTGTACCCAGCTCCCAAATCAAATCGCCACCGAACTTACGATGGTGAGGGCTGATCGCACCTTCACCCGTATCATGGGTAAAGCCGCCGATTTTTGCGCCTTGATTGAGTGCCATAATGGCATTGGCTGATAGGCTGCCAAAGCTCATCGCTGAGATATTAAATACTGACATCTCATGCGGCTGCTGACAACGCTCACCGCCAACCATAATTTTAAAGTCTTTATTTTTTAGCGGTTGGCTGACCGCTGACTGTAAGAACCATTCTTTACCATTGGTGTATAAATTGTCTAACGTACCAAACGCATTGGTATCACTGACGTTTTTAGCACGCTGGTAAACCAAAGCACGCTGTTGGCGCGAAAACGGTACTTGTTCTTTGTCATCCTCTAACAAGTACTGACGAATCTCGGGGCGAAAGTCCTCCAGCACGTAACGAACATGTCCTGCGATAGGGTAGTTATTCAAGATGGCATGCTTGGACTGGACGATATCGTAAATGCCCAAACCCACTCCAAACGCACCAATG
Source organism: Psychrobacter sp. AOP5-GZ1-6 (assembly GCF_052376345.1). NCBI lineage: Bacteria > Pseudomonadati > Pseudomonadota > Gammaproteobacteria > Moraxellales > Moraxellaceae > Psychrobacter > Psychrobacter sp. AOP5-GZ1-6. The sequence goes on from NZ_JBQSVP010000226.1 coordinate 1,792, forward strand.
AGAATCAGCCACCAGTTTAGCAATAGCAACCCTGCTAATAGCAAAAAAATTGCGGCAACAAAGGTGCTATAGCGTAGTAGGACGCCTGTTAAATAAGGCAGATTGCTTTTTGGTTCAGGATTTAAATCGGTACGAGATTGGGGCATAGCGAGGCTCGGCTGTAAAACAAAGAAATTAAAAAACGCGATAATTATTAGGGCGTGTTGAACATTCAAATATTAGGGCTGCTGATCGCTAAAATTGAGCCAAACTAGGCGCGAGACGACGATAATGTCGAGACCTTAACTAGGCTTGTAACAACG
>NZ_JBQSVP010000227.1:0-2086 GCF_052376345.1 Psychrobacter sp. AOP5-GZ1-6
GCTAGTAACCCCTATTGCACCAATGACAAGGGTTTTAGCCATATTCGCACTAAATCCAATGCTATAAAACACGCCTACATACAGCCCAACCGCCCCAACGTGTGCCGATGGTTAGTCTTTGACATTGACGACCCACAAGCCTTGTTCGCCTTCCATGACAAGGGATTGCCGCGCCCTCAAATCATCATACAAAATCCCAATAACGGACATGCTCACTATGCCTACAAGCTAACAACGCCAGTGGGTGAAGGCGGAAAATCTAGCACAAAAGCCCTCAAGTATCTGAGCAGTGTTCAAAACGCCTTGCGATTGGCGTTAGGGGCTGACCGCAGCTATGGCGGCAATCTCATTAAAAACCCTTGCCATAATGCCCATACCGTATATTTGACAGGGGCTAAGCCCTCTTATGAGCTTGCAGACCTTGCCGAGTATTTAGACCTTGGACAAGCCACCGAGTCAATCCATGCAGCCAATGACCACGGTTATGGACGCAACTACAGCGTATTTGAGCATGTTAGACACCAAGCCTACCCAATGGCGCAAGACCATAGCTACAGGGAGCTGGAGAGCATCTTAACCCCTATTGCAGAGGCGTATAATCAGCGTTTTGATGTGCCGCTTTACCCTAATGAGCTAAAACACATTGTCCGCAGCATTGCCCGATATTGCACACGAAAGGACTTCACAGCAAGCCACAAGGCGTTCTCAGAGCTTCAAAGAGCGCGAGTAACTAAGCGATGGGGTGATAACACCGACAAGCAAAAACAAGCGCAAATATGGGCAGCTGAAGGCGTGAAAATAGGGGTAATTGCGGAGCGATTAGGCGTAAGTCGTAGAACCCTTGAACGGTGGGGCTTGCGGAAGAAAAAAAAGTAAAAATGCGACATACCATAATCAGATAACAGCCCTTGTGGGTTTTTGGGCTGTTTCGTTAAGTCTGGCTACACAATAATTCCCGCTTTTCAAAAAACAAAAAAAATCAGTCTTTTCGTCATCGTCAGCAGTCGATGGCGGTAGTTCAAATTCCTAGTTTAATTTTCTACCTTGTCGTAGCCTTGCTCAAAGATATAGCTTGATTATCTCCTTTCTAGGCTCTCCTGTAGCCCTCTGTGCCGTCCTAAATGCGTCTAAGCTACCCTAGCATCACTTCGATATTTAAAGGCTGTTACAGCGCATTCTAGAGCGTCTATTATTTTTTGCTTTTCGATATTTTTTGGATTAACCGTAAATTGTTGTTGCAATGCACTAACAACGTTAATACAATGCACTAAACACAAAACAGGAATAAACCCCCATGAGCAACAAGAACGAAGGAACATTCACTTGCAGAGGTGACAAAGAGCTGATAGCCGCATTCAAGCGCATAGCCAAGGATAACAACCGTACAGCGAGCCAACTGGTCAGGGATTACATGAAAGATTACGTCAAGAAAAACGGTCAAGGTAAGTTATTTGACTAGATTAATTTGCAGCACTGGCCACACATCGACCCCTAGTCGATGTGAAAAAAAATAAAAGAAAAAAGAGCAAAAGATTATCGTGCCGATGGCAAAATATAGGTTCACACACCACGCAACTGGTTGCAAACGACTTAAAGCCATACAGTGCAAGGGCTGCCGTGTCGGACAATGACACTGCACGCTGTCCGACAAACCAACAAAAAATTGACCTCTAAGCCAATAAAATAAAGAGTTCACGTGTGGGACAAGCGGATTTTATTTTGACCCCAAAACTAACGCCCTAGCGGTTGTTGGGTCAGCGGTGATCCGTAGGCGAAACGATGCCTACGATCACCGCTCGACCTTTACAATTTGGCGAAGATAAGCGTAAACTCAAACGCTAGAAACGAGTAAGCCCCGATGCTGCAAACATCAGGGCTTAATGTAATTCAAAGTGTATGACCACCTAGAACCACGTAACGTAGGGGTATTTTAGGCGGTTGTACGCACTAAAACAAGGCTTTTTTGTATCATCAAGCCCCCAAGCTCATGGTACAGAACTGAAATATCCTAGTGTACGCACTCAAACAGATAGACCCGACCAGCTGGCAAAACGTCAGCACCTTAGCCCAATTCTATAGCGACCTA
>NZ_JBQSVP010000228.1:0-2069 GCF_052376345.1 Psychrobacter sp. AOP5-GZ1-6
TTAGTCTTAAACGATTGCTGGCAAACTCGATACTCTAAAGCTAGTCAGCTGTATTTTTATTGGGAGAATGACCAAACAAACTCTAATAACTCGATGCTAGCTGCATAATAAAGGAAGCAATATGTTAGATTTATTTAAAGACATTGAATCTTCTGAAACTGCATTACAAGATTTAATCCACCAAGGCCTATTTCTAAACACCTCTTATCCTGCACATGTTCATAAGGATGGAAAAGGTATTGTTATAGAGATTGATCATGGTCGACTGTATTATGCGCCTTATTTTTTCGATCAAGTCTTAAGCGATGAGATATTAGATTATTTTTTAGCATGTGAAGACATTGACTGGAAGACTCATGACTGGCAAACAGAACCAGATATAAATAGTCTGAAATTCAAGCATATTGATTGGCATCACGATACCATTCAAATGTTTGGCAAAAAGCACAAGCTACCCCGTATTTCTGCTTGGTATGGTGATAACAATAAAAGCTATATGTACTCAGGAATCCAGCTTAACCCTAATCCATGGAGTAATAAGCTGAACTGGCTAAGAAACGAACTTAAAACAGTGTGCAAGCGACAGTTCAATAGTGTATTGCTTAACTGGTATCGCAGTGGTGAAGATCACATTAGCTGGCATACAGATGCAGAACCAGAATTGGGAAAAGACCCTATGATTGCTTCAATTAACTTTGGAGAGAGTCGCAGGTTTTTGTTACGGTTGCAAGACGACCATAAATGTAAGATAGAAATTCCCTTACACCATGGCAGCGTATTAGTGATGGCAGGTGCATTGCAACACCACTGGCAACACAGTGTACCTAAGCAAAAGAAAGTTAAAGGTAGCCGTGTAAACATGACGTTCCGAACGATTTATAACTGATTTTTTAAGTTAAGAATGCTAATCATATAATTTTAACTATTATTAAAATTACTAAAAAGCTAGAAGGATTCTATGAAAAATGTCTTATTTCTTGTCACTGGTATGTCACCACAGATTATCACTGAAACAGTATGGGCTTTGGCATGCGACCCAAAGAGAAATGATAAATGGATACCAGATGAAATCTATGTGTTGAGTACACAAAAAGGTATTAATCAAATTCAGGAGCGTCTTTTCAATAAAGGCGCTTTTGATCGAATGAAGAATGACTATCCACAATTAATAAATATAAAATTCGATGATAAATTTCTAATTCCAGTTGAGCTTAATAATAAGGCCTTAGAAGATATCAAAACACCTGAACATAACGAGGTTATGGCGAATGCTTTATGTGGCCTCATTCGCGACTTAACTAAGCATGAAGATACTTGTCTACATGTCTCAATAGCAGGTGGTCGTAAGACTATGGGTTACTATGCAGGATATGCGCTGTCACTGTATGGCCGGGCACAGGATAAAATTTCACATGTCTTAATTACGGAAGAGTTTGAGAGGGCTGTGAACTTCTTCTACCCTACTCCAACTTCATGCTTAGTATCCGACCGTAATGAAATTGTCATAGGGGATGCCAAAAATGCTGAAGTATGGTTAGCCGAAATACCATTCGTAAGAATGCGTAGCTTATTAGATAAAGAAAGTATTTTAAATGATAGAGGTTTTTCTGAAGTCGTTAATATTATTGAAGAGTCACTACAGCCTGTACGCTTGAGAGTTGTAAATAATGATGAGCGTAAGGTATTCGTAGGTGACATATTTTGCAAACTATCTCCTAAAGAATTTAGTATCTATCTCCTAGCAGCAGAATTGAGAGTAGCCGGTAAGACTATGCGCTATCCTTCTAAAGATATTGAAGGCGATACTATCGAACCTGAATTCATGCAAAGGTTTAATGAAATTTACCAACAGCATAAATCTCAAGGTGTCGAAGAAACTATTGATGTAGATTATGACTACTTTTCAAACTTACTATCAACTATTAAACGTAAGTTTAAAAAAGCTTTTGGTAAAAATTTAGCTGATAAAACAGTTATTCAAAAAGATAGTGACTATGGAGGGTTTGGACTTATAGTAATTCCTAATAGTATAGATTTAGATAGCTAGGGGCTGTATAGAATTGAGAAAA
>NZ_JBQSVP010000229.1:0-1975 GCF_052376345.1 Psychrobacter sp. AOP5-GZ1-6
ACATCACCTATAAAAATATGTTAGATTATAAAGACAATTAATACTATAGGAGCTAACTTTGAGTAATAAAAGAATTGCTATTTTAGGCGCAGGTCCAAGTGGCTTAGCACAATTACGCGCTTTCGAAGCGGCCCGATTGGCTGGTGCTGAAAACTTACCTGAGATAGTTTGTTATGAAAAGCAAAATGCCATCGGCGGTATGTGGAATTATAGTTGGCGTACCGGTTTAGACAGAAACGGTGAGCCTGTTCACGGCAGTATGTACCGCTATTTGTGGTCGAATGGCCCAAAAGAGTGCTTAGAATTTGCAGATTATTCATTTGATGAACACTTTGGTGAAGCCATCCCTTCATACCCACCACGTGAAGTGCTAAAAGACTACATCATGGGTCGTATCGACAAGCAAGACATCCAAAAATATATTCGCTTTGAGTGCCCTGTACGTTGGGTAGCATTTGACAATGACACGCAAAAATTCACTGTGACAGTGATGAACCATAAAACCAATGAGCAAGAGGTCGAAGAGTTTGATTATGTCGTGGTAGCGACTGGTCATTTCTCAACGCCAAACATGCCGTATTTTCAAGGTTTGGAAACTTTCCCAGGTCGCATCCTCCATGCGCATGATTTCCGTGACGCATTGGAATTCAAAGACGAAGATATTTTACTGATTGGTAGCAGTTATTCAGCCGAAGATATCGGTACGCAGTGTTATAAATACGGCACCAAATCAGTCACTATCAGCTATCGGACCCAAGCTTTAGGTTACGATTGGCCTGATGGTATTAAGGAAGTGCCTTTAGTGACTCATTTTGAAGATGATGTGGCGCACTTTGCCGATGGCACGAGCCAAAAATTTGACGCCATTATTATGTGTACAGGGTATTTGTTCCATTTCCCGTTTATGCCAGATGAGCTACGTCTGCAAACGCATAATTGCTTGTATCCTAAGAATTTATATAAAGGTATCTTTTGGCAGCCCAATCCAAAGCTTATTTATTTGGGTATGCAGGATCAGTATTTCACCTTTAATATGTTTGATGCACAAGCGTGGTATGCCCGTGATGTGATTATGGGTGATATTAAAATACCTGATTTGGCGACACGTACAGCAGACGAGCAAGAATGGGTGGCAACGTATGCTAAGTGCGCGACGGTTAGCGATTCCATTGACTTTCAAGCCGCCTATATTCGTGATTTGACCAATGCAACAGATTACCCAGAGTTTGCGGTAGAAAAGCAGGGTGATATCTTAAAAGAATGGCAAATAGACAAAACCGACAATATCATGACCTTTAGAGAAAAAGGTTATCGTTCGACATTGACGGGTACGTTATCCCCTGAATTACCAGAGCCGTGGTTGGATGTGCTTGATGATTCGCTTGAGCACTTTTTGAATATGTCGCTTGTGAAGCCCAAAAATCGTAAAAAAGCGTCGTAAATAAGTAGCATCGTTAACAATGATTATTGTCTAAAAAGATAAAAGCCAAATACGTTTCAGCGTGTTTGGCTTTTTTTGTGAATGGTATATATAGCGGCCATATTAACCATAGTCGGTTCAATATAATTTGGATACAAGGAAGGCGAGTGAAAATACTACAACTCGTAGACTAAGCAAGCCTGACACCGTATCCAATTTATAGAGGATTGACTATATTAACTATTATATAAGTGCCACGCTAAGTACAGCATCAGTATGCCGACCAATCCGTCGAGTATATTCCATGCTTTTGGTTGGGAAAATAATGGTCGAAGCAGTCGTGCAGCATAACCTAAGGCAAAAAAGAAACAGAACGATGCACTGACGGCACCCACACCAAATGCCAGTTTGCTACTAGCACCTGTTGAAACCATGCCAACGAGTACCAATGTATCTAGATAGACGTGTGGATTGAGCCACGTAAAGCCAAAACACAATAACAGTGCTTTTTTTAAGCTGGTAACGGCTTGACCATCCACTGTTAATGCATGTGAG